>NZ_JBEXTZ010000007.1:0-138164 GCF_040614195.1 Amycolatopsis sp. NPDC006125 | reverse complement strand
CCCGCCGGCGGGCGCCAGGGCCCACCCCGCCCCCGGGGGGCAAACCGGGCCCCCCCCCCCCCCCGCGACACACCCCCCCCGGGGGGGGCCCCCCCCCCCCCCCCACCACCCACCGCACACCACGGGAGACCCGATGACCAAGGCCACCAGGAAGAACACGCAGGGGCCTGCCACTCACGCCGCCGACAGCCACGACCGCATCCGGGTCCACGGCGCGCGGGAGAACAACCTCAAGGACGTCAGCGTCGAGCTGCCCAAGCGCAGGCTGACCGTGTTCACCGGCGTGTCCGGCTCGGGCAAGAGCTCCCTGGTGTTCGGGACGATCGCCGCGGAGTCGCAGCGGCTCATCAACGAGACCTACAGCGCCTTCGTGCAGGGCTTCATGCCGACGCTGTCCAGACCCGAGGTCGACGTCCTCGACGGCCTCACCACCGCGATCATCGTCGACCAGGAGCGGATGGGCGCCAACCCGCGCTCCACCGTGGGCACTGCCACTGACGCCAACGCGATGCTGCGCATCCTGTTCAGCCGCCTCGGCAAGCCGCACATCGGCTCACCCCAGGCGTTCTCCTTCAACGTCGCCTCCATCAGCGGCGCGGGCGCGGTCACCGTGGAACGCGGTGGGCGCACGGTCAAGGAACGCCGCAGCTTCAACATCACCGGCGGCATGTGCCTGCGCTGCGAAGGCATGGGCCGGGTCTCCGAGATCGACCTGGCCCAGCTCTACGACGAGAACAAGTCGCTCAACGAGGGCGCGGTCACCATCCCCGGCTACAGCATGGACGGCTGGTACGGCCGCATCTTCCGCGGCTGCGGATTCTTCGACCCGGACAAGCCGATCAAGAAGTTCACCAAGAAGCAGCTCGACGACCTGCTCTACAAGGAACCGACCAAGATCAAGGTCGACGGCATCAACCTGACCTACTCGGGCCTGGTCCCGACCATCCAGAAGTCGATGCTCTCCAAGGACAAGGAGGCGATGCAGCCGCACATCCGCGCCTTCGTGGAACGCGCGGTCACCTTCGCCACCTGCCCCGACTGCGAGGGCACCCGCCTGTCCGCGGAGGCCCGGTCGTCGAAGATCGCGGGCAAGAGCATCGCCGACGTGTGCGCCATGCAGATCAGCGACCTCGCCGAGTGGGTCAAGGGCCTCGACGAGCCCTCGGTGGCGCCACTGCTGGAATCCCTGCGCCACACACTGGACTCGTTCGTCGAGATCGGACTCGGCTACCTCAGCCTCGACCGCCCCGCGGGCACGCTCTCCGGCGGCGAGGCGCAGCGCACCAAGATGATCCGCCACCTCGGCTCCTCGCTCACCGACGTCACCTACGTCTTCGACGAGCCCACGATCGGGCTGCACCCGCACGACATCCAGCGCATGAACAACCTGCTGCTGCAGCTGCGCGACAAGGGCAACACCGTGCTGGTCGTCGAGCACAAGCCCGAGGCCATCGCCATCGCCGACCACGTCGTCGACCTCGGCCCGCGCGCCGGCACCGAGGGCGGGGAAGTGGTGTACGAGGGCACCGTCGAGGGGCTGCGGGCCAGCGGCACGCTCACCGGACGCCACCTGGACGACCGGGCGACGCTGAAGCCGTCGGTGCGCGAGCCCTCCGGGACGCTGGAGGTCCGCGGCGCGAACACCCATAACCTGCGTGACGTCGACGTGGACATCCCGCTCGGCGTGCTGGTCGTCGTCACCGGCGTCGCCGGCTCGGGCAAGAGCTCGCTCATCCACGGCTCGGTGTCCGGCCGCGACGGCGTCGTCACCGTCGACCAGGGCGCCATCAAGGGATCGCGGCGCAGCAACCCCGCCACCTACACCGGGTTGCTCGAGCCGATCCGCAAGGCGTTCGCCAAGGCCAATGGCGTCAAGCCCGCCCTGTTCAGTGCGAACTCCGAGGGCGCCTGCCCGACCTGCAACGGCGCCGGCGTGATCTACACCGACCTCGCGATGATGGCCGGCGTGGCCACCACCTGCGAGGAGTGCGAGGGCAAGCGGTTCCAGGCCGAGGTGCTGGAGTACAAGCTCGGCGGGCGCGACATCAGCGAGGTGCTCGCGATGCCGGTGGCCGAGGCGCTGGAGTTCTTCGGCGACGGCGAGGCGAAGGTGCCCGCCGCCCACAAGATCCTCACCCACCTGGCCGACGTCGGCCTCGGGTACCTGACGCTGGGGCAGCCGCTGACCACGCTGTCCGGCGGCGAGCGCCAGCGGCTCAAGCTGGCCACGCACATGGGGGAGAAGGGCGGCGTGCTGGTCCTCGACGAGCCGACCACCGGCCTGCACCTGGCCGACGTCGAGCAGCTGCTGGCCCTGCTGGACCGGCTCGTCGACTCCGGCAAGTCGGTCATCGTGATCGAGCACCACCAGGCGGTGATGGCCCACGCGGACTGGATCATCGACCTGGGGCCCGGCGCGGGCCACGACGGCGGGCAGATCGTGTTCGAGGGCACCCCGGCCGAGCTGGTCGCGAAGAAGTCCACCCTCACCGGCGAGCACCTCGCCGAGTACGTGGCCTGATCGCCTCCCCGGGGCATCCGGTTTCGCGCCGGATGCCCCGGGCGGTCACGCGAGCGCGGCCCGGCAGGCGAGGCCGATGAACGGCGCCGGGAAGTCCCTTCCGGGGCCACCCTCGATCGCACCGGGCGACTCGATGCTCCAGACCCCGACGTGTCCCGGTTCCGCCGCGCTCACACCTGGTTCGCGCCGCCGTCGACGAACATCTCGATGCCCGTGACGAAGCTGCTCTGGCCGGAGGCGAGGAACACCCCGACGTCGGCGACCTCCTCGGGCCGCCCCATCCGTCCCAGCGGGACGGTGCCGGCGAGCGTCCGCTTCAGCTCCACCGCTTCCTCGTCGCCCGCCGCCAGCCCGGTGATGCCCGGGGTGTCGATCGGGCCAGGGCTGATCGTGTTCACCCGGATCCCGTGGCCCTTGAGCTCGTTGGCCCAGGTCCGCGCGAACGAGCGGATCGCGGCCTTGGAGGCGCCGTAGACCCCGAACGCCTCGGTGCCCACGGTCGCGGCCGTCGACCCGGTGAGGATGACCGACGCGCCGTCGTTCAGCAGGGGGAGTGCCTTTTGGACGGTGAAGAGCGTGCCACGCACGTTGGTGCCGAAGGTTTCGTCGAAGTGCTGCTCGGTCACCTGGTCCAGGGTGGCGAACGAGCCGCCGCCCGCGTTGGCCCACAGCACGTCGATGCGCAGGCCCTGCTCGCCGATCGTGGCGTAGAGCCGGTCGAGGTCGGCGAGGTCGGAGCTGTCCACGCGCACGGCGGTGACCTCGCCGTCGATCGTGGCGGCCGCCTCCTTGAGCGCGTCTTCGCGGCGGCCGGTGATGAACAGCCGGGCGCCTTCGGCGGCGAAGCGCCGCGCCGCGGCGAGGCCGATGCCGCTGGTGGCGCCGGTGATGACCGCGGTTTTACCGGTGAGAACCGTCATTTCCTCATTCCTGTCCGAAGGGGCGGGCAGCGCACCGTCGCGGCGACCGGTACGGGAAAATCGCCTGGCAACGCCGCCGTTCGCCCACGATCGACAGGTTACGAGACATGTCACCTAAACGCAACGAGCCCGACTGGCTCACCCCGGAGCAGCAGCGTGCCTGGCTCGCCTACATCCGCGTCCAGCTGCGGCTTCGCTACGAGATGAACCGCCAGTTGCAGGCCGACAGTGACATCTCTCTCGCCGACTACGACGTGCTGACCGCGCTGAGCGTCGCGCCCGAAGGCCGCCTGCAGATGACGGCGCTGGCGAACCACATCGGCTGGGAACGCACCCGCACCTCCCACCACGCCCGCCGCATGGAGAGCCGCGGGCTGCTCCGGCTGCGACAGTCCACCGTGGACCGCCGCGCGATCGAGGTGAGCCTGAGCGACGAGGGACGCGCCCTGCTCGCGGACGCCGCGCCCGGCCACGTGAAGCTGGTGAAGGACCTGTTCTTCGCCGGACTGTCCGAGGACCTGCTGCCGTCGCTGACCGAAGCGATGGAGGGCGTGTACTCGACGCTGCTGGCGCGCGGCACCCTGCCACCGCCGCCGCTGTGATCGTGGAAAAGGACTGGACCGGGTGGGGCGCGGACCAGTAACTTGCCGTCGACGCCGACCGAGGAGGTGAGACCCGTGACTGCAGTACCGCGGTGGGTGCTTCCCTTCCTACGCGATTGACGTAGGTGTCGCCGGGAGCGCCCTCAGGACACTCCCGAAAGGCAACACCTGTGACCCCTCCGCCCTTCGACGTGATCATCGCCGGGTGCGGGCCGGCCGGCGCGATGCTGGCCGCCGAACTGCGGCTGCACGACGTGCGAGTGCTCGTCCTGGAACGGGAAACCGAGCCGGCCTCGTTCGTCCGGATCGTCGGTCTGCACATCCGCAGCATCGAGCTGATGGCCATGCGCGGTCTGCTGGAGCGCGTCCTCGAACACGGACGACGGCGCCCGGCCGGTGGCTTCTTCGCCGCCATCCCCAAACCACCGCCCGCTCTGGATTCCGCGCACGCGTACCTGGTGGGCATCCCGCAGCCGGTCATCGTCCGGCTGCTCGAAGAACACGCACTCGGATTGGGCGCGCAGGTGCGGCACGGATGCGCGGTGACCGGTTTCGAACAGGACGACGACGGCGTCACGGTCGAACTGGCCGAGGAGGTATTGCGTTGCCGCTATCTCGTCGGCTGTGACGGCGCGCGCAGCACGGTGCGCAAAGTGCTGGGCGTCGGTTTCCCCGGCGAGCCGTCGCGCACCGAGACGCTGATGGGGGAGATGGAGGTGGATGCGCCGCCGGAGGAGCTCGCCGCCGCGCCGGACGGGATCCGGCTGCGGCCGTTCGGCGGCGGGATCTACAGCGTCATCGTTCCCGCCGGGGAAGTCGGCGACCGCGCGCGACCACCGACTCTCGACGATTTCAAACGACAGCTGCGGAGGATTGCCGGAACCGATTTCGGTGTGCATTCTCCGCGCTGGTTGTCCCGTTTCGGGGATGCCACCCGATTGGCCGACTGGTACCGAGTTGGGCGGGTGCTGCTCGCCGGCGATGCGGCGCACATCCACCCGCCCATCGGGGGACAGGGCCTCAACCTGGGTGTGCAGGACGCGGTCAACCTCGGCTGGAAGCTGGCCGCGCAGGTGCACGGCTGGGCCCCGGCGACGCTGCTGGACACCTACGAGGCCGAACGCCGTCCGGTTGCCGCGGAGGTGCTGGACAACACGCGCGCCCAGACGGAGCTGATGTCGGCGGAGCCGGGCGCGCGGGCCGTGCGCAGGCTGGTAACCGAGCTGATGGACTTCGACGAGGTGAACCGCCACCTGATCGAGAAGATCGCCGGAATCGGCATCCGGTACGACTTCGGGCTAGGCCCCGACCTGGTCGGCCGCCGATTGCGGGACATCGACCTGGCGCAGGGCAGTCTGTATGGTCGGCTGCGTCGCGGCCGCGGCCTGGTGCTGGACCGCACCGGACGCCTGAGCACCGGCGCGTGGTCGGACCGGGTCGACCTGCTGACCGACCCGACGGCCGCCCTGGACGCCCCAGGCGTCCTGCTACGGCCCGACGGCCACATCGCCTGGGCCGGCGACGATCAGCAGGGCTTGGACGAGCAGCTGACCCGCTGGTTCGGCGCGCCTGGACGCCGAGCGGCCCGTCCACTCAGGAGCGTTGCCCTGGCATGAGCAGGCGCGCGTAGATCAGCCCGAGAAGGCCGAGTCCCGCCAACGGAACACCCAGTGGATGACCTTCGGGCTCGGCGGGGAGGCAGTCCTCGAGCACGTAGCGCTGCAGGTCCGCGGTGGGGTCGCACGCCGAGCCGTCCGGCGTGACGAACCCGGGTTGCGCCATGAGCCCCGAGAACACGAGGAACGTCCCGACGGCGATCGCGGCAACGCTGAGAACCGCGACGGTCGTGCGTGGTGTCATGGCCGCTCCTGAGCTGGGAATTCGATCTTGTGTCGCTCCCGTCGGACACTTCGTTACGCGCGCCGATAATGCACATTATGTCAAGTAATCGGCGAGAGGGGCGCTTCATGCAGCAGGGGCAGCCGGGACGCGCCTGCTGTGCCCCTGCCCCGATGTGTCAGCTGTGCGAGCGGATCGCGCTCACCTACGGGCCGATGTTGCTGTAGCCGCTGCTGTCGACAGTGATCGAGATGCCGGCGCAGTCGGCCGAGCGGATTCCGTCGTTCCACGCGCCGACGTTGGTAATGATCCGGCAGTGAAGTGTCCCGGGAGCGGGTCGAGATCACCGGGAAACCCGCTGGTATCACCGGGACGGAGCACCCCGCCACTCCCCTGCGCCGGTCCCTGCACTCACCGGAGAACGTCCGCGAAACAGGGCGCCGCCGGACCGGGACGGTGAACCACCGCCCGGCCGGCGCCGGTTCACCGCGGCCGCAGTGCGTCCACGACCAGGTCGAACAGCCGAGTCACCTGCCCCTTCGGGCTGTCGGACGTCGTCGCGAGCAGTGTGCCGAGGAGCAGCGTGGTGACGTCCCCGGCGTCGACGTCGTCGCGGAACTCCCCGGTGCGCGTCCCCGCGTCCAGGATCGCGCCGATCGCTCCGGTGATGCGCTCCCGCGTGGCCGGCGTCGCGATCGCTCCCGAGGCCCATCCGGCGCGCAGCGTGTCGAGCATCCCGCGCTTGGTCGCGACGAACGCCGCGTAGCGCTCCATCCACGCCCGCAGCGCCGCCTCCGGCGGCCGCTCGCGCAACAGCTGCTCGGCGCTGGCCGTCACGTCGTCGAGCTCGGCGGCGTAAACGGCTTCGACCAGCGCCTCACGCGTCGGGAAATGGCGGTAGAGCGTGCCGATCCCGACACCGGCCTCGCGGGCGATCGCCTCCAGCGACACGGCGCCCTCGGCGGCCGCGAACACCTCGCGCGCCACGGCGAGGAGCTTCTCACGGTTGCGCCGGGCATCGGCGCGACCCGGGCGGGGAGAACTCAAAACGGAGGCACCTCCGGTTGTGCTACGGTGAATCTAACGGAGACTCCTCCGTTTCTTCCATCATCGCACGAGGACAGGACTTCCATGACTTCCACTCGTCCCGGCGGCACCGGCCCGCTCGCCGGCCGCACCGTTTCCCGTGTCGGATTCGGCGCCATGCAGCTCGAACGCCTGCACGATGACCGCGATGCCGCCCTCGCCCTCCTGCGCAGGGCGGTCGAACTCGGCATCGACCACGCCGACACCGCCCAGTTCTACGGCAACGGCTTCGTCAACGAGGTCATCCGCGAGGCGCTGCGGCCCGAGGACGGCGTCCTGGTCGCCAGCAAGGTCGGCGCCGACCCAAACCCCGGCGGCGCCATCCCGCTGCGGTCCGCGCAACGCCCCGAGCAGCTGCGGGCGAGCGTCGAGGACAACCTGGTCAGCCTGGGCCTCGACCGGATCCCGCTGGTCAACCTGCGCCGCCTCGACACCGGCCCCGGGCTGCGGCCCGAAGGCGACCAGGTGGTCGATCTCGACGACCAGCTCGCGGTGATGATCGCGATGCGCGACGAGGGCAAGATCGGCGCGATCGGGCTCAGCGCCGTCACGCTCGACGGTCTGCGTCACGCGCTCCCGGCCGGCATCGCGTGCGTGCAGAACTCCTACAGCCTCGTCGCGCGCGACAACGAGGACATGCTGCGGCTCTGCGTGGCCGAGGGCATCGCCTGGGTGCCGTTCTTCCCGCTCGGCGGCGCCTTCCCCGGCATGCCGAAGGTGACCGAGGAGCCCGCCGTGCTCGACGCGGCCAAGGCACTGGACGTCACCCCCGCCCAGGTCGGTCTGGCCTGGCTGCTCCACCACGCCCCGAACACGCACCTCATCCCCGGCACCGCGAGCGTGAACCACCTGGAGGCCAACGTCGCCGCGGGCTCGCTCGTGCTCGACGAGGCCACCCTCGCCATGCTGGACTCGGTCCCCGCGCGGGTTCAAGAAATCCCGCTTGGGTAGACGTCGAGATTCGGCGCTGGAGTCGATGGGCCTGTGCCCGGCGTACGCCCGCGACGGCACCTCGAGAGCGGCGGACAGGTTGGTGACGAACGCCAGGGTGACATCCGTGCTCAACGGCTGGGTCCACCTGCTCACCAGAGCGAGATCCGGCTGTTCCTGGTGCTGACCGGGCTCCAGATTCTTGGCCTAATGGACACGCCCCTGTTCCCTGGCGCCGAGCTGACCACATCAAGGATTGGAAAGAGCACGGCAACGGCGGCTGAAGCGTCAAGTAGTGGCGTTCACCGGCGCGCGGCCAGCACTGCCCCGAGCCCTTCCCGCAGGTCTTGGATGAAGTAGCCGGGAACCTCCAGCGACGGGAAATGTCCCCCGCGTTCCGGCGCCCGCCACCGGACGATTTGCCGGTACCGTGCCTGCGCCCAGGGTCGCGGGCACTTCTCGATGTCCCGCGGGTACATCGTGATCGCCGACGGGACGTCCACCCGCAGTTCCGGGTCCAGCGAGTTGTGGCTTTCGTAGTAGATGCGGGCTGCCGACGCGCCCGTCCGCGTCACCCAGTACAGGGTCACGTCGTCCAGGATCCGGTCCCGCGAGATCGTCTCGAACGGGCTGTCCTCGGTGTCCGACCACTCGGCGAACTTGTCGAGGATCCAGGCGAGCAGCCCGGCCGGCGAGTCGACGAGCGAGTAGCCGATGGTCTGCGGCCGGGTCGCCTGCTGCTTCGCGTACGCCGCGCGCGTGCCCCAGAAATCGCGGGTTTCCTCGGCCCACCGGCGCTCGACCGCCGTCAGCCCGTCCATGGTCATCCCGGGAGGTCCCTCCGCGAACGTGCTGTGGATGCCGAGCACGTGCTCCGGGTACCGGCCGCCGAGGACCGTGGTGATGTTGCCGCCCCAGTCGCCGCCGTGGGCCAGGAACTCGCGGTAGCCGAGCCTGCCCATCAGCTCTACCCACGCGGCCGCGATCTTCTCGGTCCCCCACCCCGTGGTGGCCGGCTTGTCGCTGTAGCCGAAGCCCGGCAACGACGGGACCACGACGTGGAACGCCGGCGCGCTCATGTCCTCCGGATCAGCCAGTTCGTCCACCACGTCGACGAACTCGGCGACGCTGCCCGGCCAGCCGTGCGTCAGGACCAGCGGCGTGGCATCGGCGCGCGCGGACCGGCGGTGCAGGAAGTGGATTCCCAGGTCGTCGATGGTCGTGCGGAACTGGCCGATCTCGTCGAGGCGCTTCTCGAACGCCCGCCAGTCGTAGCCGGTGCGCCAGTAGTCCACGAGCTCGGCGAGGTCGGCGAGCGGAACGCCCTGTCCCCATCGCTGTCGGGTCGTCTCGGGCTCGGGTAGCCGCGCCGCGGCCAATCGGGCGCGCAGATCGTCGAGTTCGGCGTCGGGGGTGTGGGTTTCGAAAGCTTGCACGTCGCTGAACATGGCACCTCCTGCCATCGCGGAACCGGCTAAGACGGTTCTAACATCCCGTCCCGGCGACGCGCAACCGGCTATGGTGGTTCCATGCGTGCTGGCTTCCCCGAATTCCGCCTCGGTAGCGTGCTCGCGACCAGCTTCACCGGGACGCTGTCGGAGCGTTTCGGTGATCCGGTGGAGCGCATCCCGACGCCGCAGCGGCTCGTCGACTGGCTGGCGGTGTACGACCTCGCTGTGGAGTCCTGCACCCCCGCGCAACTCGAACTCGCCAAGGAACTGCGGGAGTCCATCCACGCCGCCGCGACGGCCGCCGCGAAACAGCAACCTCTCCCCCAGCCCGCGGTCCAGGTCATCAACGACCGCAGCACGCAGGGCCGGGCCACGGCCGTCCTGACGCCCGAGGGCACGCGTCGATGGCTGCTCAGCTCGCCCGACTGCGTGGAAGACGCCCTGGGCGTGATCGCGGCCGACGCGATCAGCATCATCGCGGGCGAACGAGACGGACGACTCGCGCTGTGCGCCTCACCCACCTGCCAAGCCGCCTTCTTCGACACGAGCCGGAGCCGCACCCGCCGGTGGTGCGACATGAACACCTGCGGCAACCGCGAGAAGAAGGCGCGGTTCTACGCCAACCAGCGCCACAACGCCGGATCAGGGACCGGGAGCTGACCGTGTCGCCGGACGGTGTGCCGGACTGGTTGCCGGAGTGGTGTCTGGACCACCTCGGGAACCGGCCCGCCGCCGTGCTGTTCCGGCGCCGCTCGATGTCGGCGGTGTTCGGTCTCCGGTTGGCCGACGGCACGACCGCGGTGGTCAAGGCCCGCCCCGGCGACGGTCGAGCGGTGTCGTGTGTGGCGGCGCAGGCGCGGCTGGCCGAGAACGGGTTTCCCTGTGCCCGCCCGCTGACGCCGGTCGTCGGCGTCGGTCCGCTGGCCGTGCACGCCGAGGAATTCCGCCCCGGCGGCGAGGTCTTGTCAGGCGACTCACCTGAAGTTGCTGGTCGCTACGCCGAGGTCTTCGCCCGGTTGATGACCGGACTGGCGGACCTCGACGTCGCGCCCCCGCTGCCGAACCCGCGCTGGGTGCGGTGGGACCACACCGACCCTGGGCTGTGGCCGTCGATCGAGTCACTCGATGAGAAGGACCAGAGCCTCGTGCCCGCCCACGTCCTGGAGACGGCCGGCCGAGCTCGTCGGCGTCTGCTGGCCGCCGGCCTGCCCTGCGTGCTGGGCCACGCCGACTTCGAGGCGCACAACCTCCGGTGGCACGACCACGAAGTGCGCACGGTGCACGACTGGGACAGCCTGGCCTGGCAACCCGAAGCCGCCCTGGTGGGAGCCGCGAGTGCGGTGTTCCCGAAGGTGGGACCGGCCACGCTGCCGCCGATCGACAGCACCGAGGCGTTCCTGGCCGCCTACCAGGATGCGCGGGGCCGCTCGTTCACCGCGGAAGAGCAGCAGGTCGCCTGGGCGGCAGGCCTGTGGCCGGCTGCCCATGACATCCGGTGGGAATCACTCCACGGCTACACCGCGGTCTCCGGGAAGGCGTTCTGGACACAAGCCGCCGAACGCCTCCGCCGGGCCACCGCCTGACAACAACTGGTCGATACGCCTGCGATATGCGGGGACTTCTACGGTTGAGGACATGCGTGGGGCTGCGAGGTGGCCGGGACTGTGAACAAGCGGACAGGGCTGAGCGCCCGCGCCAAGCTGACCCTCAGCTACGCCGGGTTCCTCATGATCGCGGGTGTCCTGCTCCTCACGGCCGTCTGGGTGTTCTTGCCGATGGGGTCCGCCGGCATCGAGTTCCCCGCACCGGCCGACTTCGCGAGGGTCTTCAACCCGGGCAACCGGGGGCCGGTGGTGTTCCTCCCGGCCGCGATCCTGGTGCTGGGCTTCATGCTGGTGTTCGGCCTGGTGGGCGGCTGGGTTCTCGCGGGCCGCATGCTGGCGCCCCTGGACCGCATCACCGAGGCGACGCGCACCGCCGCGAAGGGGTCGCTCTCCCACCGCATCGAGTTGCAGGGCCGCACCGACGAGTTCGGCGAACTCGCCGACGCCTTCGACAGCATGCTGGCCCGGCTCGAGGCGCACGTCGCCGAGCAGCGGCGGTTCGCGGCCAACGCCTCGCACGAGCTGCGCACCCCGCTCGCGATCACGCAGACGCTGCTCGACCTCGCCCGCAACGACCCGGATCGCGCGAGCAGCGAGCTCGACGAACGCCTCCGCGTCGTCAACGCCCGGGCGATCGAGCTCACCGAAGCGTTGCTGCTGCTCAGCCGCGCCGACCAGCGGTCCTTCACCCGCGAAGACGTCGACCTGTCCCTCATCGCGGAAGAAGCGACCGAGATGCTCCTCCCGCTCGCCGAGAAGCACGACGTCACGATCGAGACCGGCGGCGAAGCCACCCGCACGATCGGCTCCCCCGCGCTCCTGCTGCAGCTGACCACCAACCTCATGCACAACGCGATCGTCCACAACTCGCCCGAGGGCGGCACCGTCGCGGTCCGCACGACGTCCGCCCCGGGCTCGGTGGTGCTGACCGTCGAGAACACCGGCGACAAGCTCGACCCGCAGTTGGTCGCGACGCTCACCGAGCCGTTCCAGCGCGGCACCCAGCGCACCCGGACCGATCACGCGGGGGTCGGCCTCGGCCTGACGATCGTCCGGAGCATCGCGCAGGCCCACGATGGCACGCTCTCGCTCAGCCCCCGCGCCGGTGGCGGACTGCGTGCCACCGTGCGGCTCCCAGGAGGTCACCGCTAGCCCACGGCTGAGGCGAGCGCCCGCCGCTCGGCCACCACGGTGAGCACGTGGCGGGCGAGGACGACATCGGCAGCCGGAGCGCCGACCCTGAACGCGCGAGCCGTCATGTCCGCGAGGCGCCCGGGATCGGTGAGGACCGGGATCAGGGTGGTTTCGATCCAGGCCGGGTCGAGTTCCGCGTCGTCGACGATCAGGGCCGCACCGGCCGCGGCCAGCGGTTCGGCGTTGCACCGCTGCTCGCCGCCGCGCAACGGCAGCGGGACGTGCGCGGCAGGCAGTCCGACGGCGGCCAGTTCCGCGCAGGTCATCGCCCCGGAGCGGCAGAGCGCGAAATCGGCCGCGGCGTAGGCGTACTGCATCTCGTCGACGTAAGGGACGACGACGTGCGGCGGGTCGCCGCCGGGCACCTCGACCCGGTGCCGCGGCCCGGAGATGTGCAGCACCTGCACGCCGCTCCCCCGCAACGCCGCGCTCGCGCCGGACACCGCGGCGTTGATCGTCGCCGCGCCCTGCGAACCACCGGTGACGAGCAGCACGGGCCCGTCGGGCCGCAACCCGAACCGCCGCCGCGCGGCATCGCGCAGCGCGGCCCGGTCGAGTCCGCTGATCGCCGGCCGCAGTGGAATCCCGATCGGGGTCGCGTGCGGCAGCCGGACGCCCGGCGCGGCGGTGAACACGTGCTCCGTCATCCTGGCCGCCAGCCGGTTCGCCACGCCCGGTCTGGCGTTCGCCTCGTGCACGACGATCGGCAGGCCTCGCCGCCGGGCGGCGAGATAGGCGGGCATGGCGACGTAGCCGCCGAAGCCCACGACGACCTCCGCGCGCGTGCGATCGAGAACCGCGCCGGCCGCTCGCACCGAATCCCCCAGGGAGCCGGGCATCCGCAGCAGGGACCGGTCCAGCCGGCGTGGCAGTGGCGACGGCGGGATGAGTTCCAGCGGGTAGCCGCGCTCGGGGATCAGCACCGTGTCCAGACCGCGGACGGTTCCGAGCGCGGTGATCTCGGCTGTGGGTGCCAGCCGGTGCAGCGCGTCGGCGAGGTTCATCGCGGGCTCGATGTGCCCGGCGGAATGGCCGCCGGCGACGACGACGCGCGGCGCCGTTCCGTCCGCCGTCACGACGGCCTCGTGATCAGGATCCCGCGGTCGGCGTGGAACCGCTGGAACACCCGCATGGGCAGGGTCGCCGAGTCCGAGTTGTGCGTGTAGCCCGAGGGGTTGTGGAACCGCACGACCCCGCCGTGGACCGCGTGCACGAGGACGAGGTGACCTCCCCGGCACGGCTGCGGGGTGGCCGGGTCGCGGATCTCGGGCGACACGGAGGCGAACAGGACCTGCCCGGGCCGGACCTCCCGGGCGGACACGTCGATCGGGGTGCGCTCGACGAGCCGGCAGTCGAACCCGAACCGCGCGCTGACCCAGGCCATGAACGGCCGGTAGATCAATCCCTGGACCGCGCCCGAGGGCTCGACCACGTAGCAGCCCCAGTCGAATGCTTGCGCGAGGAGCTCGCCCATGGAGAGCCGGACGTCGGTCCAGCCGTGCAGCAGCGACTGCAGGCACGCCAGGCCGCAGACCTTGCGGGACCAGAACAGGTACTCCTCGCGTGAGCGGTAGCCGTGGGCCGCCCAGTCGTCCCGCTCGGTGTGCGGCAGGAAGACCTCCAGGCCCGCCGGGTCGGTCCGGCGCATCACGACGTCGTCGTTGCGCTCCAGACGTCCCCACTGAGAGACGCACGGGAGAACCACGTCAGGTGATGGGGAAATCGAAGTAGACATCGGGGTAGGGTTCGTTCCTCAGCGTGTAGTGCCACCACTCGCGGTCGTACCGGTCGAACCCGCAGTCCTCCATGATCGAGCGGAGGCGCTCGCGGTTCTGGAGCTCGGCCGGCGCGATCTCCGTGGCGTGGTGGCGTGAGACCGGGTCCATGAGGTCGTGCCGGCCACCCATCGCCGCGAGCTCGCCGCTGGCGAGGTGGTAGAGCGTCAGGTCGACGGTGCTGCCCCGGGTGTGGCCCGACTTGGCGGCCACGTACCCCTTCTCGACCATGTCGGCCCGGTCGATGTTCGGGTAGTGCCGTGGTTTGGTCCGGCCGTCCTCGGGTTGCCCGGACCAGCGGAGGAAGCAGTCGACGGCGCGCTGCGGGCGGTACCCGTCCCAGAGCAGCAGTCCGAAGCCGAGGGATGCGGCCTTGTCCCGTGCTTGTTCGAGGGCCGCGCACAGTGCGCGGGTGCCGACGATGCGGTTCGCGAGGTAGCCGTCGACCGGTTTGCCGGTGAAGTTGTCCCAGGTGGCGTACTTGGCGTCCCAGCGGATGCCGGGCACGAGCTCGTCGACGTAGGCGAAGTCGTCGTTCATCGCCTCATCCGCAGGGTGGCCGAGACGAGCCGGTCGATCACCTCGGAGAGCGGGAGTCCCGCGGCGTTCATCATCCGCGGGTAGCGGCTGTAGGAGGTCATGCCGGGCATGGTGTTGACCTCGTTGAGGACCACCTGGCCGTCGGCGGTGAGGAACACGTCCACGCGGGCCAGCCCGGTGCAGCCCAGGGCGCGGTAGATGGTCTTGGCGGTCTCCTGGACGAGGGTGCGCGATGCGTCGGGGATGTCGGCGGGGACGATGAAGGTCGCGTTCTCGGACCCGGTCTCGGGCGAGTCTTCCTGGTGGATCCGGAAGAACCCGTGCGTGAGGTCGACGCGGTCCACCTCGCCCACGACCAGTCCGGACTGTTCCTCCAGGACCGCGCAGCCGATCTCCTCGCCGTCGACGGCCGCCTCGATGAGGATCTTCGAGTCGTACTGCCGCGCGTCCTCCAGCGCGGCCGGCAGCTCGTCCGCCCCGGTGACCTTGCTGACGCCGAACGAGGAGCCCGACCGGGCCGGCTTCACGAAGACCGGATACGAAAGGCTGTCGGGATCGACCTTGTCGTCCTCGGTGACGATCCAGAACCTCGGCGTGGCGATGCCCGCGTTCGCGGCGACGGTGTAGGCCAGGGACTTGTCCATGCACACGGCCGAGCCCTGGATGCCGCAGCCGACGTAGGGGATGCCGGCGAGTTCCAGCAGCCCTTGGATGGCGCCGTCCTCGCCGAGCTTGCCGTGCAGCACGGGGAAGACCACGTCGAGGCGCACGGTCTCGTAGCTTCCCTGCTCCATCACCAGAAGGCCGTGCACGCCGCGGTCCGGCGACAGCGCGGCCGGGCGGGCGTTGCCGGTCTCCCAGCCCTCGCCGGGACCGTCGCAGAGCTTCCACTCGCCTCCGGTCGTGATGCCGATCCAGATCGGTTCGTACTTGCCGGGGTCGAGGTGCTTGGCGACCTCGCGCGCGGACTTGACGGAAACGGGGTGTTCTTCGCCGGCGCCGCCGAAGATGATCCCGACTGTCAACCTGGTCATGCTGTGGTCCCGCTTTCGAAGTTCAGGCAGTTGAGGAGGGTGTTTTCGACGATGTCGTGCAGGGCCCGCTCGGTGTAGTAGGCGGAGTGCGGGCTGATCAGCACGTTCGGCATCCGCTGGAGGCGCACCAGGGCCTCGTTGCCGATGTGCTTGTCGCGGCAGTCGGCGTAGAAGATCCCTTCCTCGCCTTCGATGACGTCCAGCGCCGCTCCGCCCAGCTCGCCGTTTTCCAGTGCCGACACCAGGGCCTCGGTGTCGAGAAGCGGTCCGCGGCCGGTGTTGACGACGTACGCGCCGGGCTTCATCCGCTCGATGCGCCTGCGGTCGAGGAGGTGGTGCGTCTCCGCGGTGAGCGGGGTGTGCAGCGTGACGATGTCGCTGCGCTCGACCAGTTCGTCGAGCGGAACGTAGGTCACGGCGGCGCGGGGGTGCGTGTCGTAGGCGAGCACGCGGCAGCCGAAGCCCCGCAGCCGGTCGAGGACCGCGATGCCGATGCGCCCGGTGCCGACCACGCCGACGGTCAGGTCGCGCAGCTCTTTGCCGCGCGTTTCGCTGAGCCGGTAGTCGAAGGAGTCGGTGCGGCGGATGGTGGACTTGGCGTGGCGCACGGCCATCAGCATCAACATCAGGGTGTAGTCGGCGACGCTGTCCGGCGAGTAGGCGACGTTGCCGACCGAAATGCCGAGGCGTTCGGCGAACTGCAGGTCGATGTGGTCGAAGCCGATGCTCCGGGTGCAGATGTACTCCACGCCGGCGCGGCTGAGTGCCAGCAGGGTGGCGTTGGTGATCCGGGTCTTGTGGCTGACGCTGACGCACCGGTTGCCGCGCGCCAGTTCGGCGTTGTCCACGCAGGCGGCCGCCTCGACGGGGGTCACGGACATCCCGAGGCGGGTTCCCAGGTCCCGGAACGCGGCGGTTTCGTCCCGGCTGCAGCCGAAAGCCGTCAGCCCAGCCCGGTGGGGTGGCCGAGGCTCCGTTCTCGCGCGAATACGCGTCTCGCTGCGTCTCAAACCCAATTCGCTGGAAGCCATGCGGCGAGTCAAGACGACGCGGTGTTGCCGGTGCGTATTCGGTTTTCGATATGCGGACGATATGCGGCGGCGAGCGAGCGCGCCGCCGCATCACCGTCGGCTGTCTGACTTCCCGGTCAGCTCTGCGGCAGGTTCTCCCACAGGCCCATGACGTTGCCCTCGGTGTCGGTGAAGTACGCGTAGAACCCCATGCCGGGGATCTCGGTGCGTCCGACCACCTTGGCGCCGCCGAGCTGCTCGACCTTCTGCAGCGTCTCGTCGATGCTCGCCACGTCGATGGTGATCACCGGGCTCTTCGGCGCGGACTCCTCGCGGGCGAACATGCCGCCGTTGATGAAGCCGGGCTCGTTCGGCATGCCCTGCTCGGAGGTGGGGCCGGTGGCCACGCTGGTGTAGTTCATCTCGGGCATCTCGGTGACGTTCCAGCCGAACGCCTCGCGGTAGAAGCCGCGGGCTCGTTCGCCGTCGTCGAAGGGGATCTCGAAGTGGACGATCCTGCCGCTCATCGCCGCCTCCTGCCTTGGCTCGAAACCGGGCCATCGACGCTAGGCCCGGCCACCCGCGCGCAGACAGAGGATTCGGTCCCACCCGTCACCCGGTCAGGTCGTTCTGCCGGCACGGACGGGTGTCGCGGGCGCTGTCGATCTTCCGGCGGCCGAGCATGGGAACCGGAGCGACGACGCGAAAGGACCGTGCGATGGCGATCAAGCTGCAGAGCCGCTGGCGGCGTCTCCTCGACCAGCACCCGGTCTGGCAGGACGAGGACGACCTGGACAACCTCGCCTTCGACCCGCCGCGCGAGTCCCTCAAGGACCACAGCGACTGCCCGATCGCCCCTGCCTGCGACGGCTGCGGCGCGACCGCGGGCCTGCGAGTGGCGACGTCGATGTTCAGCCGCCCCGGCGGCGGGTACGACGTGGCGTGCGCGACGGTGTGCGAGCAGTGCGCCGGGCGGCCGTTCCTGTTCCTGCTGACCGAGCGGCAGCTGCGCTGCGCCTTCGACGCGCACAGCACGCACCTCCCCCGCGCCTAACCGACCGGCACCTCGTCCACCGGCAGCGGATACGGTGAGATCACCGGGAGGTACGGCTCGGCGTCCCAGCCGAGCGCGCGGATGCGGGCCGCGCTGCGGCGGCCGCTGATCACCGCGAACAGCTCGGTCCGCGGCGCGGTCAGGGTCGCCGCCGGCTCGCCCTCTCCCAGCACCCACTCCTCGTCGCCGTCGGTGAGGCGCAGCGCCGGCGATCCCCGCCGCACGAGGCGGGTGTGCAGCCAGTTCCGGAAGACCGCGAACCCGAGCCGGGTGACCGGCGCGGCCGGGTCGCTCGCCGCGCCGAGGGCCTCGCGTAGATCTTCCAGGTGCACGGCGAGGTCGGCCACCGGTGAGGTCAGCATCCACGGTGGACCGTCCGGCGACTCGCCGCGGCGCAGTGCGGCCACCAGGCGGGCGCCGTGGTCGTCGAACTCGCGCAGCAGCGTCGCGGGGTCGAGGTGGGCGCGCCGGGCCACCTGGTCGGCTGTCCAGCGGTCGCGAGCCGCGGCCAGCGCCGGGTCGTTCCATGCGTCGGCCGCTTCGGGGAAGTACGTGCCCCGCACGGTTTCCTCGGCCACGCCGGTGAGGTGCGCGATCAGGTCCCGCACCGTCCACTCGGGACACGCGGGCACCGGCGCGGCCAAGGCCGCGGGCCGATCCTCGACCAGCGAGCGCACCCGGCGGAGCCCGTCCTCGTAGGCCCACGCGGCCTTCCACCGCGCGGTCCGCTCCGGGGTGTGCACCGTGGAGGGCCGGACCCGTTTGGTGAAGGTGTCCAGGAACCCTTGCGCCGCCACGGGATCGGCGGCGAGCCCGGCGTAGTGCGCGCTCGCGCCGGGCGAGGAGAACCGGGCCAGCCGGAAGGACCACTCGTAGTGCTCGGCGGCCCGCTCGTCGCGCCACGCCCCGTACCCGGACAGGTCGGACCCGTCGGCCAGGGCGGCGGCGAGGTACCAGGCCTGGTGCACGGCGTCGCCGATGCCCTGCGCGGTGGACGGGTGCTTGAAGTGCCCGGCGTCGCCCAGCAGCGCCCAGCCGGGGCCCGCGGCCTGGCGGTAGTGCCCGCGCATCATCGTCTCCGGCACCACGACCAGCGGTGACACGCGTTCGGCGCGGTCGAGCAGGCGCGGGTTGAGCACGGCCGGGAACTGCCGCAGCCCGTCCCGGTAGCGGGCCTCGCGGATGTCGGCGGAGCCGCGGGTCGTCTCGGGCGGCCCGGCGAGCGAGAGGAGGTGGATGCCGTCCTCGTTCGGCACGGACATCAGCGCCGCGTGGTCGTGCAGGTCGATGTGGCACCACTCCGACGGCGGCAGGCCGCGCCAGTAGGCCATGAGGAACGCCATGTCGCCGCGCAGTTCGCGGGTCGCGGGCAGGCCGAGGCGCCTGGCCACGGTGGACACGCGCCCGTCGGCGCCGAACACCCAGGGCGCTTCCACGCGTTCGCCGGTGCCGAGGACGACGCCGCGGACGGGGTCGTCGCCGGTGCCGGCGCCGATCAGGCCGGTGATGGTGGTGCCGTACCGGATTTCGGCTCCGGCGTCGCGGGCGGTGTCGGCGATCGCGGCGTCCAGGGTGATGCGCCGGATGGACGCGCCGCGCTCGAAGCGGCCGACCGGGGTGAAGTCGCCGGCCACCTCGTGGCCGAGGACGCGCCAGCTGAAGTGCACGAACGGGATGTCGTGCGCGGCCAGCAGCCGGGGCAGGACGCCGAGGGCCTGCAACCGGTCGAGGGTGTCGGGGAACATCATGTGGGTGGAGACGGTGTCGCTGGGGAACCGGTCCCGTTCGACCACCAGCACTCGCCTGCCCTGGCGGGCCAGCAGTGCGGCGAGGGTCGATCCGGCGCAGCGGGCGCCGACCACGATGGCGTCGTACATCACGCACCTGCCTTCACCAGTCGCGGAACCCGTCGTCGCGCGACGGTCGCGGTCGAGGCCAGGGTCAGCGCGGCGAGCACGACCCCGAGCCCGGTCCAGCCGGCGACGGCGAGCCCGGCGCCGCCCAGCACCGATCCGGCCAGGTAGCCCAGTTGCACCGAGGTCGCGCGCAGGCTCATCGACTGCAACGGGCCGACACCGTCGAGGTCCAGCCCGACGGCGCTGCCCGCGATCACCCGGGCGCCGGACAACAGCGCGACCAGCGCGAACGCGGCGACGGAGAACGCGAAGGACGGCCGCAGCGCGCCGAACACCAGTGTCATGACCGCCAACGCGGGCCCGACGGCGAGCAGCAGCGGCCGGGCGGCGCGGTCGACCCAGCGGCGGGCCAGCATGGTGCCCACCACGAAGCCCGCGGCTCCCCCGCCCAGCGCGAGACCGGCCGCGGCGACCGGCACGCCGTGGGCGCCGGTCAGGAGACTGCCGCAGTAGACGAGCACCCCGGCCCAGCCGCCGTAGGCCAGCAGTTCGCCGAGTGCCCACCGGGCGGCGCCGGGGCGGCGGACGAGCGCGTGGGCCGGGTGCGGTTCGGGTTCGGGGGCACCGGTCTCGCGGCGGATGGTGCCGGCGAGGGCGAGCAGGCTCGCGGTCAGCGGCACCAGCCAGGCCAGCCGCCAGTTCTGCTGGCCGAGGATCCCGATGACCGGCATGCCGGCGATCCACGCGCTCGGCTGGCCGACCAGCGCCCAGGACAGGACCTGCGTGCGGCGGCCCGGTGGCGCCCAGCGTGCGGCCGCGGCCATGCCGCCGGCCAGGACGATGGCGACGCCGGCGCCGAGGGCGACCTGCGCGGCGGCCAGCACGAGGTAGGTCGGGGCGGCCGCGCTGGCGAGGGCGGAGCCGGCGAGCAGCGTCAGACCGGCGATGAGGAGCTCCCGCAGCCGCGGTCGTCGGCGGGTGGTGACGAGCGCGATCGCGACGGCCGCGGCGGCGGCTCCGGACACGGCCCGCAGCAGGCCGGCCGCGGTCTCCGGGACGCCGAGGTCCTGGGCCACCGGAGTGAGGATCGGCGTGAGGGCCAGCAGGCTTGCCTGCACCGCGAACAGGCACGCGAAGAGGGTCGCGCTGGTGGCGACCGGTCCGGTTGGTGGTCGTGGCAGAAGCTTCATCGGAACTCACCTTCTGGTTCGAGCAGGTGAGGCTGACGTTCCTCCGTGGTCGTTGAAGTTCTGTGGAACGCGTGTTGAGTCAGCGGCGCCAGCGCGGGTGCGCGCCGATCTCGTCGTGGATCCGCCGGGCCGCGGCAAGCTTCTCCCCCGCCTCCGTCCGCCTGCCGGTCCTGTTGAGCACGGCCGCCCAGGCGTGCAGGGCGTCCGCGCGGTGCCACGGCAGGCCGGCGAACAGCCGCAGCGCGGTCTCGAACGCGGTGTCGTCACCGGTGACGGCGGCGCGGGCGAGCGCGACGGTGCCGGCGCGGCCGCGCCAGTCCTCGCCGTCGGCGAGGATCTCGTCGCAGCGGGCGAGGTGCCGGGCGGCTTCACCAGGGTCGGTGACGGCGATCAGGCGGGCCAGCTCGGCGCGGGCGATCAGCTCGGTCGGCACCTGGGGCCCGGCGATGGCGAGGTCCAGCGCCTGCCGCAGGGCCGCGACGGCGCCGCCGGTGTCGCCGAGGAGAGTGCGGGTGGTGGCCAGCCAGCGGGCGTGGAAGGCGGCGTCGTGCAGGTCGCCTGCCGCTTCGTCGGCGGCCCGCGCCTGTGACCAGGCGTGTTCGGCGCCTTCCCAGTCGCCGTCGAGGAGCAGCAGGAGCCGCCTGCTGACCGCGTCGGCGGGCAGGGGCTCGGCGGCGCGGCGGGCCGCGCCGAGGTCACCGGCCAGCGCCAGTGCGAGGACGAGCTGGTCGGCCACGGCGTCGTGCGGGTAGCCGAGCATGTCGAACCGGGCCTGGGACAGGCCGCGGCGGCACCAGCGGCGGCCGGCCACGGGGTCGAGCAGGTACTCGGTGGCGGTCAGGGCGGCCATGTTGACCGGGCCCCAGCCGACGTAGGGGTCGCCGAGGTCCTGCACGCGGGCCCACATGTCCTCCTCGATCGCGGCGGCCGCGGCCAGCTCGCCCCGGTTGAAGCGGAACCACGCGGCGGCCCACGAGGCCAGGACGGTGAGGTCGCGCCTGCCCAGCCGGGCCGCCAGGTCGCGGGCCTGATCGGCGGCGGCGCCGAGCGTGGCGGTGCGCAGCCCGTACATGGCGGCCTGGGCCCGGCCGCGGTGCAGGTGGAAGCCCGCGCGGCCGTCGGGCAGAACGCGGCGAGCGGCGGCGAAGTGGTCCAGGGCGCGCGGGATGTCCATGATCGAGTGGTGCGTGCACAGCGCGCCGCCGAGTCGCGCGTGGACGGTCGCGACCGCCTCGTCGTTGCCGCGGTACAGCTCGAGGGCGCGTTCGAGCAGCCGCACCGCTTCGGGGAAGCCGGTGCTGGCCCGCAGCCTCAGGATCGCGGTGCGCATCGCCGCGTCAGCGCGGGTGGGCGCGGGCGCGCCGGCTTGGTCGAGGATCGCGACCGCGGCCTCGGCGTGGGCGATGGCTTCGTCCCACGCGTACACCCGCTGCGCGTCACCAGCGGCGGCCAGGCTCAGCTCGGCCGCGTCGAGCGGGTCGGCGGCCGGTCCCGCGGCGCGCAGGTGCACGGCGGCGGACGCGGTCTCGGCCGGGCGGTCGCGCAGGAGCCGGGCGGCGCGCAGGTGCAGGCGCTGCCGGCGCGGGACGGGCAGGCCGGCGTGCACGGCGTCGCGCAGCAGGTCGTGCGGGAAGGCGTAGGCGACCTGCCACGACCGGCCGGCTTCGACGAGGAACCCGGCGGCCACGGCGTCCTCGAGCGCGTCGATGAGCTGCTCTTCGGGCTGGTCGGCCAGGTGGGCGAGCAGTTCGTACCCGGCCTCCGGGCCGAGGACGGCGGCGCAGCGGACCACGTGCTGCGCGGGTTCGGGCAGGGTGCGCAGCCGGTGCCGGACGACGTCGCGCACACCGGCCGGCACCTGGCCGCGTTGCCAGTCCTCGCGCGTCCGGCGGTCGCGGGCCACTTCGGCGGCGTAGAACGGGTTGCCGCCGGTGGCGCGCCAGAGCCGCGGCACGAACCCGGCGGGCACGTCGCCGGCGACGGCGGTGACCAGTTCGGCGAGTTCGGTTTCGGTGAGCGGGCCGAGGGTGAGGCGGTCGGCGAGGCCTTCGGTGGCGGCGATCAGGTCGAGCAGCGGCGGGTGGTGGCCGCCCGGCGGGTCGCGGAAGCAGACGACCAGCAGCACCCGGGCGGGCAGGTGCTCGACGAGGTGGCGAAGCAGCAGCGAGCTGGCCCGGTCGAGGCGCTCGGCCTCCTCGACCACGAGCGCGACGGGCGCGGTGTCCGCGAGGCGGGTGAGCACCCAGGTGGCGGCCTCGAACAGGGCGTGCCGGTCGTCGGGCCCGGACGTGGTGTCGGCGGGGCGGGACAACAGCGGGGTGAGGCGGGCGCGCAGGGCGGGCGGGGCGAGGTCGAGGCAGGCGTCGACGTCGGCGCTGGCGCGGAAGGCCGAGGCGATCGGGTGGTACGGCAGCATGGCCGCGGGATCACAACGCCCGACGAGGACGTGCGCGTCGGCGGCGGCTTCGTGCGCGAACTCGGCGACGAGCCGCGTCTTGCCCACCCCGCCCTCGCCGGAGACGAACGCGACGCGGCGGCCGCCGACGCGGACGTCCTGCCACAAGGCGCGCAGGTGGGCCAGTTCGGCGGTGCGGCCGGCCATCGGGACGCGCCGCACGACGGTGAACAGGGCGTCCGGTGGTGGCTGGACGCGTGGCGCCGGGGTGCCGGTGGGCGCGACCAGGCGGGGAGCGGGCAGCAGTGCCGGGTCGTGGCGGAGGATGCTGGTTTCCAGGCCGGCCAGCGCGGGGCCGGGGTCGAGGCCCAGTTCGTCGGCGAGGCGCCGCCGGGCGCGGGCGGCCACGTCGAGGGCGTCGACCTGCCGCCCGGTCCGGTAGAGGGCGAGCATCAGCTGCCCGGTGAGGCGTTCGCGGTACGGGTGGGCGGCGACCAGGCGTTCCAGCTCGGGCACGGCCTCGGCGTGCCGGCCGAGGGCGAGGTCGGCCTCGATGCGGCTTTCGGTGGCGACCAGGCGGAGTTCGTCCAGGCGGGCGGTCTCGGCCTCGGCGAACAGCGGCGCGTGGAGGTCTTCGAGCACCGGGCCGCGCCACAGGCCGAGCGCCTGTCGCAGCACGGTGGCGGCCCGGGGCGCGTCGCCGAGGCCGAGTGCTTCCCGCCCGAGCCCGACGAGCTGTTCGAAGCGCGCCGCGTCGAGCTGGGCGGGGTCGGCGAGCAGGCTGTACCCGGACCGGCGGGTGGCCAGCGCGCCGGACGCCCCGGCTTCGGCGAGACGGCGGCGCAGGTGCGACACGTGGGTGCGGAGGGTGACCTCGGCGCCGGCCGGTGGCGCCGCGCCCCACAGCGCCTCGGCGAGCCGGCCCGGTGGCACGAACTGGTTGAGGTTGAGCAGCAGAACGGCCAGCAACTCCCGCTGTTTCGGCCCGCCGAGCGCGAGGGACTCGCCACCGGCGGCGACGTCGAGCGGCCCGAGGATCCCGAACCGCAGGACCTCCGGTGAGGAGGTGTCACCGGAGGTGGCCGCCGCGCTGGTTCGGGGCGTCATCAGAGCAAACTACGTCGCGGCACGGTGAACCGGGAGTGCCGCGGCTAGGTTGAGGTGATGCTGGACGGTCTGCGGGCAGCCGCGTTCACCTACGGCGAGGTGGGACGCACCCGGGGCGAGCTGCCCGCGGGGTATCGCCACCTGCGGCGGCGGGCGGTGATCGGCCGGGGACGCGACCGGTTCGAGGAAGCGGCCGCGGCACTTCTCGCGTGGGGCGTCCAGCACAGGGCCGGGCTGCGGGTCCAGGCCTCCGGCGAAACCGTGGCCGAAGGTGCTGTCGCGCTGGTCCACCTGGGGGTCGGGCCAGTGCGGATCGCCGCCCCGGTCCGCGTGGTGTACGTGGTCGACGAGAGCGCGCGGCGGGGTTTCGCCTACGGCACGCTGCCGGGCCATCCCGTGGCGGGCGAGGAAGCGTTCGTCGTGGACCTCGCGCCCGACGGCACCGTCACATTCACGGTCACCGCGTTCTCCCGGCCGGCGTCCCTGCTCGCGCGGCTGGCCGGGCCGGCAGGACGCGCCGGGCAGAGCTGGATGACCAGGCGGTACCTCCGCGCGCTCGGTGGCTGAGTCCTCAGACGTCTGCGGTGCTACCGTGCGCGCATGACGGAGCTGCGCCGTGGACCGGTCGTGCCCCAGGTGGCGAGCCTGCTGCGGCAGCGGATCCAGCGCGGCGCCTGGCGCCCCGGCGAGCGGCTGCCCAACGAGGTCCAGCTCGCCGCCGAGTTCGGCGTCGGGCGGTCCTCGGTGCGGGAGGCGGTCCGCCTGCTCGCGCAGGACGGGATCCTCGACGTGCGGCACGGCTCCGGCACCTTCGTCGCCGCCGGGACGACCGACACCAGCGACGTGCGCCGGCTGGTGCGGCGCGCCCGGGCGCTGGAGGTGTACGAGGTGCGCCGCGCGCTGGAGGTCGAGGCGGCGCGGCTCGCGGCGCAGCGGGTCCGGCCGGAGGACATCGAGCGCCTGCGCGCGGACCTGCGCACACGGCAGGACGAACGCGGCGGCGACCCGGCGGTGTTCGTCGATGCCGACCTCGCCTTCCACCGCGCCGTGGTGGAGCTGTCCGGCAACGCGCTCCTGCTGAGCCTGTTCACGGCCGCCGAGCCGGTGCTGCGGGAGATCCTCACCGACCTGGTCCGCCACGAGACGCAGCTGCCGGACTCCTCCGCCGCCCACGCCGACCTCCTGGACGCGCTCGAACGTGGCGACCCCGACGCGGCGGTCGCCGCCACGGTCGCCAACCTGGAACCGGTGCTGCGTGGCCTCCGGACCGCCGTGTCCTAAGCCCGGCGGGCCACGATCGCCGTCGCGTCGAGCTCCTCGGAGGTCACCACGCGCGCGGCCAGCCCGGCGCCGGCCGCGGCCCGCGACAGCAACGGCGCTTGCTGCTCACTCGTTTCGATCAGCAGGCGCCCGCCGGGGGCGAGCCACTCCGGCGCGCCCGCGACGACCCGGCGCGCGATGTCCAGCCCGTCCGCGCCGCCGTCGAGGGCGAGCTGCGGTTCGTGCAGACGGGCTTCCGGCGGCATCAGCGCGACCGCGTCGGTGGGCACGTACGGCACGTTGACCACCAGCAAGTCCACGCGCCCGCGCAGCCCATCGGGCAACGCCTCGTACAGATCGCCCTCGTGGACCTCGCCCGGCACGTTGCGGCGCGCGCACCGCACCGCCGCCGGGTCGAGGTCGGCGGCGTGCAGCTCGGCGAGGTCGAGCTCCGCGGCCAGCGCGGCGCCCAGCGCGCCCGAACCACAGCACAGATCCACCGCCACCGGATGCGGCGGGGCCAGCCGCGCCGCCTCCTCGACGAGCAGTTCGGTGCGGCGCCGGGGCACGAACACGCCCGGCTCGACGTGGATGCGCAGGCCGCGGAACCCGGCCCAGCCGAGGACCTGTTCGAGCGGCTCGCCGGCCACCCGCCGGGCGGTCAGGGCGTCCAGATCGGCCGGGCCGGACGCGGCCTCCAGCAGCAGACGGGCCTCATCCTCGGCGAACACACAGCCCGCCGCCCGCAGACGGCTCACGAGAACGGTTTCGACATCGACGGACACGAAAAGCGCCTTTCAGGGAAACGGGCGCCCGCGACTCACTCGTCGCCGGAGGGGAGCACCCGGGTTGCTGGAACGGAAACGGGTCTCACCTCCTCGGTCGGTCGTGTGATCACCGTACCGCGCCGCCTCAGCGGTGGTGCACGGAGGCGACGCGGTACAGCACCGGCTCGAACGAGCCGATCTGCGCGGCCGCGCGCATGTGCTCCTGGCACTCCGGGTTGGCGAGCATCGCGCGGAACGCCTCCTCGCTCTCCCACTGCGCGTAGTTGGCGACGTGGGTGCCGTCGAGGCTGGCGTGGATGTTGGCCGCGATGAACCCCGGCTGGTGCCGCATGACCTGTTCGGTCGCCTGGTCGAGCACGTCGATGAGCTCCTGCTGCCGCTCGGGCGCCACGGTGAACTGGTTGATCAGCGTGGTGACCCCGGCGGCGGCGTCGATGGTGGAGACGGGCATGGCTTCCTCCTCATGTCAGGACCCTTACATCATGTGTAAGGTACCTGACATGAGTCAAGGGGACGTCACCGCCCGGCCCGGTTACCTCGTCAAGCGGGTCCAGCAGCTGTTCCGCCAGGCCGGCGACGAGCGCCTGCGCGCGGCCGGGCTGTCGATGGCCCAGTACGCGGTGCTGCGCCAGCTGGCCGACCATCCGGAGGTCTCCTCCGCCGAGCTCGCGCGGCTGTGCTTCGTCACCCGGCAGTCCCTCGGCGAGGTGCTCGCCGGGCTGCGCCGCGCCGGCCTGGTCACCGTGGGCGAAGGCGCCTCCGGCCGGGTGCGCCCCGTGCGCCTGAGCGACACCGGCCGCGCCCGGCTGGCCGACGCCGAGGCCGCGGTCGCCGACGTCGAGGACCGGATGCTCGCCGGGCTCGGCGACGGCGACCGGCGGCGGCTGGCCGAGCTGCTGGCCCGCTGCGCGGACAACCTCACTCCGGGCGGCGGATCTCCGGCCGGTCGATGATCCGCAGCCAGGTGCCGTCCGGCTGCCGCCGCGCCACCTGCACCCGTCCCCCGGTGTTGTCGGCGGGCCGGGTCGAGCACAGCGCCAGGTCGCCGTAGTAGACCGTCGGCATCGGCTCCTCGACCTGGAACTCGCCGCCCTGCTCCACCAGCCGCTCCAGCACCTCGCGGATCGCGTCGCGGCCCACCGTCTGCGAGCCCGGCGGGAACGCCAGCACCGCGTCCTCGGCGTACAGCTCGGACAGCGCTTTCGCGTCCCGGGCGTTGGCCCGCTCCACGAACATCACGGCGAGGTCTTCGGGTGTCCTGGCCTTGTCGATCACGTGTCGCTCCTTTCCTCTGACCCCAGCCTGTCCCCGCGAGAGTCAGAAGTCCAAGAGCTGGTAGGTCTCGACACTAGAATCAACGCTTATGGAACTGCGTCAGCTCGAGTACTTCGTGACGGTCGCCGAGGAGGCCAACTTCACCCGCGCCGCCGAACGCGTGCACGTCGCCCAGCCCGGCGTGTCGGCGCAGGTCAGACGGCTGGAGCGGGAGCTGGGGCACGAGCTGCTGGACCGGTCCGGGCGCACGGTCCGGCTCACCGAGGTGGGCGCCGCGGTCCTCCCCTACGCCCGCGCGGCACTGGCCGCCGTCGCCGGGGCGCGGCTGGTCGCCGACGAGTTCCGCGGCCTCGTCCGGGGCAAGGTCGCCTTCGGCATGGTCACCTCGCACAGCTTCGACGTGCCCGGGCTGCTGGCGAGCTTCCACGAGGAACACCCCGGCGTGGAGATCACCCTCGTCGAAGGCCGCTCCGGCGAGCTCGCCGCGGACATCCGCGACGGCCGCCTCGACGCGGCGATCATCAGCCTCGCCACCGACGAACGCCCACCCGGCCTGGACGTCCTCGTCCTCACCGACCAGGCCATCACCGCCGCCGTCAGCCTGGACGACGAGTGGGCCGGGCGCGCCGAGATCCCGCTCGCGGACCTGCGGGAGCGGCCGCTCATCAGCCTGCCCACGGGCACCGGCCTGCGCGCCCGGCTCGACGAGGCCTGCGCGGCGCGCGGCATCACCCCGCGGATCGGGTTCGAGGCCGGTCACCCCACGGTCCTGGCCGACCTCGCCGCCCGCGGCCTGGGCGTGGCGATCCTGCCGGACTCGGTCGCCACCACACGCCCCGACCTGCACCCGATCCCGATCACCGACCCGCCGCTGCGAGGCTGCCTCGCCCTCGCGTGGCGCGCGGCCGGCCCCGCGAGCCCCGCCGCGCGGGTGTTCCTCGACCGCGCCCGCGCGCGGCTATGACGGCGGCACGGCCCGCGCCAGCGGGAACACCGAATCCACGACTTCACCCGGCCAGCGCGGTGACCTGCACACCCATCGACCGTCCCGACTGGACAGCCGCGCTGCCGGCCGCGTGCACGCGCACCAGCATTTCGCCGGGTTGTGGTGCGTCAGGATCCGAAGCCAGAAAAGGATTCGCCCCGGCTGGCTAAGGTGACGAACATGCCCGCCGAACCTTCTCGGTTACGAGCCGACGCCCGCGGCGAGGACGTGCCGGTCGCCGCGATCGCGCGCCGCGCCGGGGTCGGCGTCGCCCCCGATGCGGCGCTGGCCGCGTCCCGGCGCCTGGTCAGCCTGCCGTTGCCGCCCGCGCCCCTCGGTCTTTACGGGGTGTGCGGTGCCCCCTGAACAGCCCGCCTGGCGGCCGTCGGACACCGAGTTGTTCACCACCTACGGCGACGCGTTCGTGCCGCGGCGGCGCGAGCAGATCGCCACCGTCTGTGACCTGCTCGACGCCATCCCCGAGCCGCACGTGCTCGACGTGTGCTGCGGCGAGGGCCTGCTGTCCGAGGAGTACCTGCGCCGCGGAACCGCCGGCCGCGTCACCCTGCTCGACGGCTCGCCGGAGATGCTGGACAAGGCCGCCGCCCGGCTCGCGCCGTTCCCCGGCCGGTGGCAGCGGGTGCGGGCGGACATCCACGACCGCGGCTGGCGGCGCGGCCCGTTCGGCGGCGTGATGACCTCGCTCGCGGTGCACCACCTCGACGGCCCCGGCAAGCGGGCGCTCTACCGCGACCTGCACGACATGCTCGTGCCGGGCGGGGTGTTCGTCATGGCCGACCTGGTCGAACCCGTCGGCGCCCGCGCCCGCGAGGTCGCCGCCGCGCACTGGGACCGGGCCGTGCGCGACGCGGGCGGCGACGACGCGGCGCAGGCGTTCGAGGGCGCCGAGTGGAACTACTACCGCCTGCCGGGCCCGGACCCGGTGGACACGCCGTCCTCGATCGCCGAGCACCTGACCTGGCTCGCCGACGCCGGGTTCGCCGACGTGGACCTGGTCTGGCTGCACGCCGGGCACGCGATCTTCACCGCCACCCGCCCCTGAAAGGACGACGCATGTTCACCGGCCTGTCCGCCTTCCCGCTCACCCCGGTCACCGGATCCGGCATCGACACCACCGGCTACGCGCGGCTCGTCTCCCGCCTCGCCGAGGCCGGGGTGGACTCGATCGGCGCGCTGGGCTCCACCGGTTCCTACGCCTACCTGACCCGCGAGCAACGCGCCGAAGCGGCCAAGATCGCAGTCGACGCGGCGGCGGGCACCCCGGTGATGGTCGGCATCGGCGCCACGGCCACCAGCCAGGTCCTCGCGCTGGCCGAGGACGCCCAGAACGCGGGCGCGGCCGCCGTGCTGCTCGCCCCGGTCAGCTACCAGCCCCTCACCGACGACGAGGTGTTCGGGCTCTACGAAGACGTCACCCGCGAACTGTCGGTCCCGCTGTGCGTCTACGACAACCCGCGCACCACGCATTTCCAGTTCAGCGACGAACTGCACGGCCGCATCGCCGCCCTGCCGAACGTGGGCTCCATCAAGATCCCCGGCGTGCCCGACGACGCCAAGGCCAGGGTGAACGCCCTGCGCGCCCGCATCCCGGACACCGTCCGGATCGGCGTCAGCGGCGACGCTGTCGCGGCCACCGGCCTGGCCGCCGGCTGCGACGTCTGGTACTCGGTCCTGGGCGGCCTGTTCCCGGACACCGCGCGGGCGGTCATGCGCGACCCGGGCGAGTCGGAGCGCCTACGGCCGCTGTGGGACCTGTTCGCCCGCCACGGCAGCATCCGGGTCGTCGCCGCCGCGGCCACCCACCTCGGGTTGACCGGCGAGCGCGTGCTGCCCCGCCCGCTGCGCGAACTCGACGGTGCCGCGCGCCGCGAGGTGATCGACACCCTGCGGGAACTCAACCTGTAGCCCGCCGCGCCCGCAGCACGGTGTCCCGCGTGTACCGGCCGGGCCGGGCGCGCGGCCGGATCTCGTCGGCCAGCACGGTCCACTCCGGACCGAGGAGCGCCGCGACGTCGGCCGGCTGGTAGTAGTCGGCCGGGTCGAAACCCTCGCGTGGCGTCAGCTCCGCGGGGTCGTGGCTCGCGACCAGCACCGTGCCGCCCGGCGCGACCGCGGCGAGCAGACCGCGCAGCACGCCGGGTTCGGCCTTGCGCAGCGGGACGTAGTGGGCCGACACCAGGTCGAAGCAGCCCGCCGGGGGTGACAGCACCGTCAGGTCCGCGTGCATCCACGCCACGCGTCCGGTGTCGTCGGCCGCGGCCGCGCGCTCCAGCGCCACGCGGGAGACATCGATCGCCGTGACGTGCCAGCCCCGCCGCGCCAGCCACAACGCGTCGGCCCCTTCCCCGCATCCCACGTCCAGCGCCTGCCCCGGCGCCAGATCGGCCACTTCCGCGACCAGCACCTCGTTGGGTTCGCCGCTGAACACCCGCTCACGGCCCCGGTACATCTCGTCCCAGTCCATGACCGCCACCGTGCCCGGCAACTGGCCGGACTGACAAAGTTCTTTGCGGAATCCGCAAAAGCGGGAGCACAGTGGGGGCATGAGCGACGAGTTCGACGCCGTGCTCGGCGCCGTCGGGCCGCGGCTGCGTGAGCTGCGCCGGCGCCGCGGCACCACCCTGACCGCCCTGTCGCAGGCCACCGGCATCCCGGTCAGCACGCTGTCCCGCCTGGAATCCGGGCAGCGCACCCCCGGCCTGAAACTGCTGCTGCCCCTGGCCAAGGCCTACCAGGTGCCGCTCGACGACCTGGTCGGCGCGCCGGCCACCGGCGACCCGCGCGTCTACCCGCGGCCCAGGACCCACCACGGCATGACCGTCATCCCGCTCACCCGCAAACCCGGCGGACTGCAGGCCGTCAAGCACATCCTGCCCGCCGGGCGGTCCGACCTCGAGCCCGATCCCCGCTCGCACGAGGGCTACCACTGGCTCTACGTCCTCAACGGACGGCTCCGCCTCGTGCTCGGCGAGCAGGACCTGGTCCTGTCCGCCGGCGAGGTCGCCGAGTTCGACACCCACCTGCCGCACTGGTTCGGCAACGCCGACGGCCACCCGGCCGAGTTCCTGAGCATCCTCGGACCGCAGGGCGAGCGCTTCCACATCCGGGCCCGCTACCGGCCTTCTTGACCCTCCGGCGGGTTGCGCCGCACCCGGCGGCTGCGCCACGCGCTCGCCAGCCGGGAGTGCGGCTGCCACTCCAGCCCGTTGGGCAGGTTCCACCCGAACTTCACCGCCGCCAGCCGGAACAGCAGCGCGCCCACGACCCCGGCCACGACACCCACCAGCGGGGCGCCCAGGTAGTGGCAGACGACCATGGTGGCCGCGACGGCCGCCGCGACCGTGCCGTACAGCGCGTTGCCGCCGAACACCGCCGGCACGCGCCGGAGCATGATGTCCCGCAGCGCGCCGCCGCCGACCGCGGTCGTCGTGCCCAGCAGGATCGCCGGCAGCCAGCCCAGCCCGGCGGCCAGCGTCTTCTGCGCCCCGGTGACCGCCCAGAACCCGATCACCGCCGCGTCCAGCGCCGTGAACAGCTTGTCCCACGCGTTCTCGCTGATCGAGATCACGAACGACAGCAGCGCCCCGGCCAGCGCGGTCGGCAGGTAGGCGTAGTCGGTCAGCGCCACCGGGGTGCCGTGCTGCAGCAGCGTGTCCCGGATGACGCCGCCGCCCAGCCCGGACACGCTGCCAACCACGAGGAACCCGAACAGGTCCAGCCGCTCGCTGCGGGCGATCGCGCCGCCGAGGATCGCGCAGGCGAACACGCCCGCCAGATCCAGGTAGCGCGTCACCTGGTTGATCGCTTCGACCGCCGTTCCAGCCACACCGGCACCCTAGTCCGCAGTGGACGGACGATCAGGACACGGCGAGGCACTCCGCACAGCGCGGCACCTGCTCACCGCCGGGCACGTGCTCGATCGCCGTCCAGATGCGGCGCCGCTCACCGCACCGCGCGATCCGGTACCCCAGGTAGGGCTGCTCGTCGGCGAACAGGTGCGCCCGCCGCTCGTCGGCGAACGGAGCCGGCACGTCCGGCACGAACCACGGCAGCGCCTCGAACAGGCTGAGCTGGTCCTTCGCCTTCACCGCCGGTCGTACTCCGCGCGCGCCCGGTCCACCTCGGGCATGTGCTCCTCGGCCCACTCCTTGAGGTGGCGCATGATGCCGAGCAGCGACCGGCCCAGCGGCGTGAGCTCGTAGTCGACCCGCACCGGGACCGACGGGGTCACCGTGCGGCTCACCAGCCCGTCCCGCTCGAGGTGGCGCAGCGTCTGGGTCAGCATCTTCTGGCTCACCCCGGCGATCCGCGCGGACAGCTCGGAGTACCGCATCCGGCCGGTCAGCCCGAGCGCGACGATCACCAGGCTCGCCCACTTGTCGCCGATCGTGTCCAGCAGCCGCCGGCTGGGGCAGTCCGCGGCGAACGCGTCGAACCGCGCGGGCCGCTCGGTGACCTCCATGGCGCACCTCCGGGTGCCTACCCGACTTCGAAGTGCCTACTTCCCAACGGAGAGTAGGTCCCCGATGGTGGTGCTGTCCACACCAGGGAAGGAACACCATGACTCTCGCACTCGTGTCCCGGCCCGGCGCCACCGCGCCGGTCGCCGAAGAGGTCACGCTGCCCGCGCTCGCGCCCGGCGAGCTGCGGGTCCGGGTCACCGCCGCCTCGGTCGACCCCGTCGACGTCCTCCTCGCCGCCGGGCCTGCCCGCGCGATCTTCGGGCTGACCGGCACGGTCGGGCTCGGCATGTCGCTGACCGGCGTGGTCACCGAGACCGCTGACACCGCCTTCGCGGCAGGAGACCCGATCGCCGCGCTGCATCCGGACTTCACCGCGCCGGTCCGCGCGCACGCCGCGGAGACCGTCCTGCCCGCGTCTGCCGCCGCTCGGCTGCCCGACGGCCTCGATCCGGTGACCGCAGCCTCCCTGCCGGTCAACGCCCTGACGGCCGCGGAGCTGGTGGACAGCCTGGGGCCCGCCGGTGGGCGGAGCCTGCTGGTGACCGGCGCCGCCGGGGGTGTCGGCGGGTACGCCGTCGCGCTGGCCGCCCACGCCGGCTGGACCGTGACCGGCCTCGCCCGCGAATCCGACCGGGCCTTCGTGCTTCGGGCCGGGGCGCGCGAGCTGGTCACGCAGGTGCCGGGCCCGTCGTTCGACGCCGTGGTCGACGCCGCCGTGCTGCACCAGGCGGCGTTGCCCGCCCTGCGCGACGGCGGGGCGTTCGCCGGCGTGCCCTCGGCGTCTCCGGCGAGCCCCGAACGGGACATCTCGATATCGATCTCGAGCGTCCAGCCCGACGGCGCCCGGCTCGCTCGCTTGCTCGGACTGGCCGCGTCCGGGGTCCTGGAGTTGCGGGTCGCCGGCCGCGTGCCGCTGACCGACGCCGCCGTCGCCTACGACAAGGTGGCCGGCGGCGGCCAGCGCGGCCGATGGCTGCTCGTGCCGTGACGGGTCAGGCCAAGTCCCACTTCGCGCCGAACGCCAACAGCTCGTCGCGGTGCTCCAGCCGCGCGACCCACTCCGGCGGCCAGGCTCCGGCGCCGTGGCAGGCGCCCGCGAACGCACCGGCCAGCGCGGCTATCGAGTCCGAGTCGCCGGAGGTGCAGGCGGCGCGGCGCAGCGCGAGCACCGGGTCGCCGGGGAACAGCAGGAAGCACAGTAGTCCCGTGGCCAGCGCTTCCTCGGCGACCCAGCCCTCGCCGGTGGCCAGACACGGGTCGGTGTCCCGGTCGCCGTCGCGCACCGCCGCGTCCAGCCGGTCCAGGGCGGCCAGGCACTCGTCCCAGCCACGGGCGATGAACTGCTCCGGCGAGGAGTCCCCGGCGCGCGACCACAGGTCGCCCAGCCACCGCTCGTGGTAGGTCTCGCGGTGCTGGACGGCGTAGTCGCGCAACTCCCCGGGCAGGCCGGCCGGTTCGGCGCCCTCGGCCAGCAGGCGCACAGCGTGCGCGGTGAGATCGGCGGCGGCGAGCCCGGTCGGGTGGCCGTGCGTGAGGCCCGCCTGCAACTGGGCGGCGCCCGCGCGCTGCTCGCTGTCGATCCCGGGCAGCAGGCCCAGTGGCGTGACCCGCATGTTCGCGCCGCAGCCCTTCGAGGTGATCTGACTGGCTTCCGGCCACGGCTCGCCGGCCTCCAGCAGGCGGCAGGCCCGCAGGCAGGTGGCGCCGGGGGCGCGGTTGTTGTCGGGCGAGCGCAGCCAGGTGACGAACTCCGCCCGCAACGGCGGCTCGAACCGCTCTGGCTCCAGTTCGCCCTGGATGGCCGCGCGGGCGACGGCCAGCGCCATCTGGGTGTCGTCGGTGATCAGCGCGACGGGGCCGGGCAGGTCCATCTCCCGCCAGGGCCCGTGCGCGGCGAGGATCGCCGGCACGCCCTGGAACTCGGTCGGCGCGCCGAGCGCGTCGCCCAGTGCGAGGCCCAGCAGCGAGCCGGTGGCCGGTTGTCTGGTCATGAACGTCGTCCTTCCGTCGGTCGGAGCAGCGGCGGGTGCAGCGTGGCGGCGCCACCGGCCCGGTAGAGCGCGGCGGGCTTGCCGCGCCCGCCGGTGAGCCGGGCGCCGTCGACCGGCGTGACGAACCCCGGGGTGGCGAGCACCTTGCGCCGGAAGTTCGCCGGGTCGAGACCGGTCCCCCACACCGCCTCGTAGACCCGGCGAAGCTCGCCGAGGGTGAACTCGGGCTCGCAGAACTCCGTCGCCAGGCCCGTCCGTTCGAGTTCCCCGCCGATCCGGTCGTGGGCGTCGGCCAGGATGCGGTCGTGGTCGAAGGCGAGCGGCCCCTGCTCACCGAACGGCACCCAGGCGGCCCGTGCCGCGTCACCGCCGCCGGCCGGCTCCGGCGCGCCCGGCATGAGCGCCGCGAAGGCCACCGAGACGACCCGCATCCGCGGATCCCGGTCCGGCTCGCTGTAGGTGCGCAACTGTTCCAGGTGCAGCCCCGCGACCTCGGCGAACCCGGTCTCCTCGGCCAGCTCCCGCCGGGCCGCGGCCTCCGCGGACTCGTCCGGCCGCAGGAACCCGCCCGGCAGCGCCCACCACCCCGCGAACGGCTCCGCACCCCGCTCCACGAGCAGGATCCAGAGCCGCCCCGCGCGCACGGTGAACACCGCGAGGTCGACCGTCACCGCGAAGGGCTCGTACGCGTGCTTGTCGTACATCCACCCCCCTTATTGGTCTCAGTGACTATAAACCATCCGGGCGCCGGGGTGTGAGGCCGAGCGCGGTGATGGCACCGAGGCCGGCGGCAGCGGCGATGAACCACCAGGCGCCCGCGAAGCCCGTCGTCGTTCCGGGGTCTGGGGTGTCGAGTGTGCCGAGGACCGCGACCAGGACCGCCACGCCCAGGACGTACCCCAGCTGGCGGCCGGTGTTGACCACCGCGCTGCCGGTCGCGGCCTGCGCGGGCGGCAGACTCGCCGTCGCGGCGGCCATCAGGCTCGGCAGTGCCAGGCCGATGCCGACGCCGGTCACGATCCATCCGGGCAGGACGTCCGTGGCGAATCGCGCCTGCGCCGAAGCGTTCCAGGCCAGCATCACCGCGCCCAGGCAGAACACCAGGTTTCCCACGGCCACCAGCAGGCCGACCGGCATCCGGCGCGCCAGCCGCTGGCCGACCATCGCGAAGATCGGGACCATCAGCGGCCCCGGCAGGATCGCGACACCGGTGGCGATCGCGCTGTAGCCGGCGACGTTCTCCAGCCACAGCACGACGCTGGGGAACAATGCCCCGAACGCCGTGCAGAACACCACGGCCGTGACGTTCGCCCACACGAAGGCCGGCACCCGGAACAGGCTCGGCTCCACGACCGGCGCCGGGTGCCGCAGCACCCGCACCACCAGCAGCGCGATACCGGCCACCGCGACGCCGAACGCAACCAGCGCCGCCACGCTGACCCAGCCCCACTCGCCGCCCTTCACCAGACCGAGCGCGAGTGCCCCGATCGCGACCGCGAGCACCACGGCGCCGAGCACGTCGGGCAGCCGGGTGACCGACTCGTCCCGGGACTCCGGCACCAGGTGCACCGCCGCGGCGAACGCCACCACACCGACCGGCACGTTGATCAGGAACACCCAGTTCCACGACAGCTCGACCAGCGCCCCGCCGACGACCGGGCCGAGCGCGGCGGCGAACGAGCTGGTGGTGGCCCACACCTTCACCGCACCCGCGCGCCGCTCGGGCGGCAGGGCGGTCAGCAGCAGGCCCAGACTGGCCGGGGTCAGCGCGGCGGCGCCGGCGGCCTGCAGCACCCGGAACGCGACCAGCCACCACAGCCCGGGCGCCATCGCGCAGCCCACGCTGGCGAGGGTGAACACGGTCAGCCCGACGAGGAAACCCGCCTTGCGGCCGTGCCGGTCCGCCAGCCGCCCGGCCGGGATCAGCAGCGCCGCGTAGACGATCGTGTAGGCGTTGAGCACCCAGCTCAGGTCCGCCAGCGAGGAGCCGGCGAAGCTCGCGCCGATGTCGGTGAACGCGACGTTGACCACGAAGACGTCCAGCATCGCCATGAACGCCGCCAGGCACAGCACGACCACGATCGCGGTGTCCCGCTGCCGCGTCCCGGTCACCAGTGTTGCTTCTGACATGAAGATCTCCGCTTCCCCAGGCTGACTACATCTTTGTGTAGCCAGCGGCTGACTATACATGGGTGTAGTCAGCGAGGGGTAGCATCGGTGCCATGCCCGCCGTGATGGAAGGTCCGCTCGCGGATCTCAGCTCGTGGAAGACCGACCACTGCTCGCTGGTCAAGGCCCTGGAGATCGTCGGCACGAAGTCGGCGCTGCTCATCCTGCGGGAGGCCTTCTACGGCACCACGCGGTTCACCGCCTTCGCCGAGCGGATCGGCATCACCGAGACGGCTGCGGCCCGGCAGCTGCGGCACCTCACCGAGGCCGGCCTGCTCGACAAGCAGCCCTACCGCGACGCGGGCGGCCGCACCCGCGACGAGTACGTGCTCACCGAGATGGGCCGCGACCTGCTGCCGGTGGTGATCGGCCTGATGCAGTGGGCGGACAAGCACCTGCAGGACGGCGGGCCGCCGCTGCTGTACGTCGAGCACGAAACCGGAGCCCCGGTGAAGGCCGGCCTCCACACCGACAACGGGCAGCCGGTCGAACTGGAGGAACTGGGGGTCCGCCTCAACCCGGCGTGGCGCCGGCCGCGCTCGGACAGCTGATCAACCACGCTGCCCGGTTGAGACCGCCGGCTGGCGGTGCCGGTAACGACGTGGGCAGCCTGGCCCGCCGTTTCGGCCAGTGTGGGCCGCCACGGTCAGGTCATGGGCGGTGCCGCTGCCGGCGGCTCCCGCGGAGCGGTGCCGGGACTGGTAAGCAGCGGGGCGTAGCGCCGCTAACCGGAAGCAGCCGGGGCGGTCTCGGCAAGCAGGGTGCGCAACCGGGCAGGTAAATCCCCTCGGGGTCGGCCAGTGCGCCAGCCGCCACGATCAGGTCATGGGCCGGAGCCGTCGGCGGCTCCTGCAGACCAGCGTCGGGACAGGTACGGCGCGGGGCCCGGCGCCGCTAACCGGAGGCAGCCGGGGCGGTCTCGGCCAGCAGGGTGCGCAACCGGGCAGGCAGGTCCACCCCGGGGTCGGCCAGTGCGGTCAGCACGCCCTCCCGCAGGGTGGACAGCCGCGCCGCGGTGGCATCGGCTGTGCGGATCGCCGTCGTGGCGGTGGTGCGTGCTTCGGTGGCTGCTGTTTCGGCTCGGGCGGCCGCCGTGGCCAGCTCGGCGGCGCGTTCGCGGGCGGCGCTCAGCGCTTCCTCGTGCTGTTCGCGCAGCGCGGCGATCCGCTCGTCGTGCTCGGCCTGCCAGCGCTCGCGGTCCTCGCGGTGCTTCGCGCGCTCCTCGGACAGCGTCCGGTCGTGGCGGGCGCGCAGCTGTTCGAGGTCCTCGTGGTGCTGCGTCGCCAGGTCGCGCAGATCGGTTTCGAGTTGCCGTGCCCGGACGTGGGCCGCTTCGGCTTCGCTGGCCCGGGCGGCCGCCGCGGCGGTGAGTTCCTCGATGCGCGCCGCCGCGGTCTCGGCAGCCTGGCGGTGCTCGGTTTCGAGCTGGTCCAGCCGCTCCCGCAGCTGGCGGATCTCGCCCTCGGCGGTCAGCCGGTCGGCGATCGCACGCTGGGCCTGACCCCGGTCGGCCGCGGCGCGCTCCTCGGCTTCCGCCGCCCGCTTGCCGGCGGCTCCGGCCCGGTCGGCTGCTTCCGCGGCCGCCGCCTCGGCCTCGACGGCGCGCTGCTCGGCGGCGTCCGCCCTGGCCTCGGCGTCGGCGCGCGCGGCTTCGGCTTCCGTGACCCGCTCCCGCGCCTCGGCGATCTCGGCGTCGAGCCGCCCGTCCAGCGCGGCGAGGGTCTGCTGCAACGGCGTGATCTCCGCCAGCGCCCGGCTCACGTCCCGGCCGACGGCGGCCACGTCCAGCCCCGGCATCGCCGGCCCGTAGGCGGCGTACGCGATCTGGTCGGCCTCGTCCAGCCGCGCGCACGTCACCTCCCGGCCGCGCTCGTCCACCGCCCACACCGTCGTGCAGTACTCCCCCGGCCGCCCACCCCGCGGCCCCGGCTGCTTCCGCGGGTGCCGGCGGCAGTACCGGCACAGCGCCGGATCGGACACGGTCTCCCGGCTTCCCGTGGCGTCCCTGCGAGGCGGTGGTGGGGGTGTTTCCTGCATAACCGCAGGTTATCAGTTTGCGTTTGATAACTCTAACCTGGGGTTGCGATAACTAAACTACAATTGAAGCAGAACCGCGATAATCACGGTTATCGCGGAGGCAAGGCAGACAGAGGAAGGGGCGCGGAAAAGCCGCGATCGTCACTGTGACGAAACGACCCCGGCTCAGGAGTAGGCCGAAGACCGCGGCTCCGAAGCCTCCGACCGGTGGTCTGATACCTCGCGAGCATCAGGAGAACCTGAGGCAGAATCCAGGACGTGACCGGCGACGACACCATCGAACTGGCGCCGTTCGCGCCGCGGCCGCTGCCCGCCCGCGCGCCGGCTCCCGACGTGCTGCGGGCCTGGCTCGACGAGGCGGTCGCCGAACTGCCCGCGCTGCCCGGGAAGCTGACGGACCGGCACGGGCCGCGGGCGATCACTCACGCCTGGCTGCTGGCGATGAAGAGCCACCAGACCCGCCGTTCCTACTGGCGCGGTCTCGGGTTGTGGCTGTCCTACTGCGACTGGCACCGCGTCGACCCGCTGGCCGCCCGCCTCGCCGACGTGCGGGACTGGATCGCCCTGCTCGACCCCGGCAGCCCGGTCACCCACAACGCCCGCCTGGCCGCCGTCAGCTCGTGGTACACCGAGCTGATCGACAACCGCGTCCACGACGACAACCCGGCGCGGCTGGTCCCCCGCCACAAGCGCGACCAGGAGTCCCAGACCCGAGCCCTCACCTACGAGGAACTCCTCGCCCTCCTCGGCCACGCCCGGGACCGCGCCTCGCAGCTCGGCACCGAAGCCGCGCTGCGCAACCTCGCCATCCTGGAGATCATGGCCACGACCGCGGTGCGGTCCGGCGCGATCCTGCACGCCCGCTGCGGCCCGGACGGCGACCTCGGCGTCGACCACGGACACCGGATCCTGCGCTACGTCAACAAGGGCGGGCACCGCAAGACCGCCGACATCCTCGGCCGTGCCGACGCCGCCCTCGGCGACTACCTGGCCGCCCGCGCCGCGCGCGAAGGCAAGCCGGTCGCCGAGCTGTCCGGCTGGCTGTTCGCCACCCGCACCGGCACGCCCCTGACCTCCCGCGACCTCGGCAACCTCCTGCGGGAGACCGCACGGGGCGCCGGTCTGGACCAACCTGACGACGTCGTCCCGCACTCGCTGCGGCACACCGTCCTGACCCTCGGCTACGAGAAGGGCGTCTCGGTCGAGGACCTGGCCGACCTCGCCGGCCACGAGAGCGTTGCCACCACCCTGATCTACGTGCGCCGCAGCCGGCGCCGCCAGACCACGCAGATGCTCGCCGACCTCACCGGTGGAACCACGACTGAGACATCGGAACCCGCCGAACAGCGCCACCTCCGGCTGGTGCGCGACGCGTGACTTGACACCGTGCCCGTGGCGTGACTGACTACCCCCCGTGCACAACTCAGTTCTGAGCGGGTTCTCCTACCTCGAATGCCCGCGCTGGCACGAGGACCGCATCTGGTTCGCCGACTTCTACACCCACCTCGTGCAGTCCAGCCTCGAGGACGGCAGCGATCTGCGGGTGGAGGCCGAGGTGCCCGGTCAGCCCTCCGGGCTCGGCTGGCTGCCCGACGGCCGGCTGCTGGTCGTCTCGATGCGCGACGCCCGCCTGCTGCGCCGCGAGCCCGACGGCACCCTGGTCACCCACGCCGACCTGTCGGCCCACGTGACCGGGCACCCCAACGACATGGTCGTCGACGCCCAGGGGCGCGCCTACGTCGGCAACTTCGGGTTCGACCTGATGAACGGCGCCCCGGTGGCGCCGGCGAACCTGCTGCGCGTCGACCCGGACGGCAGCGTCACCGTCGTCGCCGAGGACCTGTGGTTCCCCAACGGCAGCGTCATCACCGACGACGGCGTGCTGCTGGTCGACGAGACCTTCGGCAACCGGGTGACCGCCTTCGACATCGCCGCCGACGGGTCGCTGACCAACCGCCGCGTGTGGGCCGAGTTCGGCGAGCCGCTCACCGAGCGCGAGTTCGAGAAAGCGCTTCCCCAGCTCGCCGTCGCGCCGGACGGCTGCTGCCTCGACGCCGAAGGCGCCCTGTGGGTGGCCGACGGCATCGGTGGCAGGCTGCTGCGCGTCCGCGAGGGCGGCGAGATCGCCGACGAGATCCGGCCGGGCACCGGGGTGTTCGCCTGCATGCTGGGCGGCGCCGACGGCCGCACGCTGTTCGCGTGCGCGGCACCGGACTTCAACGAGCACGCCCGCAAGGACGCGCGGGAAGCGAGCCTGCTCGCCTTCCGCGTCGAGGTCCCGCACGCCGGGCGCCCCTGAGGGCGTCGTGGTCCGGCGTCCGCACGGGGATCGCGGGCGCCGGACCGATCCTCCGTGGCCGCGCGGCCGGCCCCGGTCAAAGACCAGGGCGTGTTTCGGAAGTGGCCAGTGTGGCGGCGCTCCGCCGCTGATGGAACCTAACCCCAGACGGCCGTGACCTCCGCGGCCACCCGCACGGCCTGGTCGTACCCGGCGCGCGCGGCCGCGTCGCGGACCGACGGGTCCAGCAGGTTCGGCCCGATCGCCTCGGCCGCCGGCGCGTCCGGGGCGAGCACCAGCACCGCCGCGCCGTCCCGCCGCAGCGCCGCCACCTGCTCGTCCAGGTCGGTGTTGCCGGGCACCTCGGTCACCCGCAGCACCAGCACCCGGTCGCAGCCGGCGGCGAGGTCGGCGTTCTCCATCGACCGCACCCCGCCGTCGATGTAGCGGCGGCCGCCGATCGTGACCGGCGGCCAGGTGCCCGGCACCGCGCAGCTGGCCGCGACCGCGTCCACCAGCGACACCCCGGACTCCGCGGTGAACACCCGGTCGTCGCCGGTCGTCGCGTCCACCGCCACGATGTGCAGGGCCGCCGCGGGCCAGTCGTGGACCGGCAGCCGCGCCTCGATCACCTTCAGCCGGTCGGCCTCCGGCACGGTCCGCGCCGCCAGGGCCAGGTCACCGATCCGCCGCCGCGCGTCCTTCGCGTCGGTCGCGCCGCTCACCGCCGCGCCGAACATCTCCGCGATCGTCTCGGCGTCGACGTCGGCCGGGATCTCCGGCGACTGCAGCGCCGGATCCACCTGCCGCCGGAACAGCTCGGCCAGCGCGGTGCCGCTGGTGATCTGCGCCGCCACCGTCGATCCGGCGGAGGTGCCGACGAACCGGTCCGCGCCGAGAACGTCCACTCCGGACTCCGACAAACCGTGCAACAGGCCGGTTTGCCACGCGATTCCGGCCACACCGCCACCACCGAGCACGAGCGCACGCGTCATGCGCCGATCCTAGGCCCCCGCGTGGCTCCGGCGAGAGCGCCGTTGACGAGGAGCAGCCAGGTCCCGCACACGCAGCGGCGGTAGTCGACGCGCCCTGCCGACACCGGGTGGCTCGACCCGGCGCGGAGCAGTTCGGACAGCGGCCACTGGCAGCGGGGGCAACGTTCGTCGGTCATGACCCCAGCGTGCTGTAATGGGTCAGTGCACTTCAACCCTTACGGCGGACCGGCCGCGCAGGTCGCGGCCGGCCTGGTCAACATGCCGGACGCCGCCGCGCCCGAGCTGCTGCGGATGATGCGCGAGGCGGGCATGTCGCTGACCCGGCTCACCGAAGCCGAAGCGGCCCAGGCGCGGGCGTGGGGCCGCCGGATCCGCGCGGTGTTCGCCGAACCCGATGCCGACCGGCGGATCGACCTGGTCAACGAGCTGCTGGCGGAAACCGCGTGCCGTCCGTTCGTCTCCCGCCACGACGGCTTGCCCGCGCACCTGCACTACGCCGGCGAGGACGACACCCTGACCCGCCGGATCCGGGCCTTCACCGCGGGCGGGCTGGCCCACCTGCTGTGCGAGGACCCTGGGCGGATCGGCGCCTGCGCCCGCGAGGGCTGCGACTTCGTCTTCGTCGACACCTCCCGCAACGGCCGCCGCCGGTTCTGCTCCACCCGCTGCGCGACCCGCGTCCACGTCGCCGAACACCGGGCCCGAGCCATGTAGGTGCCGCCCGTCACACCGCGCCATGTCACGAACGGGCCGGCACCTCCCATCTCGTGGTTGTCAACAGCCGACGAGGAGGCGACAACGATGACCACCCACAAGGTTCTGGTGCTGGGCGCGGGGTACGCGGGCACGGCCGCGGCGATCCAGCTCGCGGCACGCACGAAAGGCCGCGACGACGTCGAGGTGACCCTGGTGAACGCGCACGAGATGTTCACCGAGCGGCTGCGGCTGCACCTGACCGCCACCGGGCAGCAGGTCGCCGAGCTGAGCATCCCCGAACTCCTGGACGGCACGGGCGCGCGATTCGTGCGCGGCTGGGTCACCGCGCTCGACCCGGACACCAGGACCGTGCGCGTCGACGACGACCGGGTGCTGCGCTACGACACGCTGGTGTACGCCCTCGGCGGCGTGGCCGACAGCGTCACCGTGCCGGGCGTCGAGGAGCACGCGCACACCCTGAACAGCCCGGAGGACGCCGAAGTGCTGGCCGGCCGGCTGGCGCGCCTGGAGCAGGGCACGGTCGTGGTCGCAGGCAACGGGCTCACCGGCGTCGAATCGGCCGCCGAGATCGCCGAGCAGCACCCGCGGCTGCGGGTCGTCCTGCTGGGACGGGGCGAGCCGGGCGCGACGATGAACCACAAGGCCCGGGCCCACCTCCACGCCGCGCTCGAGCGGCTGGGCGTCGAGGTGCGCACCGGCGTGGAGGTGACCAAGGTGCTCCCGGACGCCGTCGAACTGGCCGGCGGCGAAACGATTCCCGCCGGCGCCGTCCTGTGGACCAGCGGCACCCGCGCCGCGCCGCTCGCGGCCGCCGCCGGGCTGGCCGTCGACGATCGTGGCCGCGTGATCACCGACGCGACCCTGCGCTCGGTGTCGCACCCGGACGTGCACGCGGTCGGCGACGCGGCCGCGATCAGCCAGGGCTACGGCGTCCTGCACGGCACCTGCCAGAGCGGGATGCCGACCGGCGTGCACGCCGCGGTGTCGATCCTGCGCGCCCTGGCGGGCGAGGAACCGAAACCGTTCCGCTTCGGCTACTACCACACCCCGGTCAGCCTGGGCCGCCACGACACGGTGGTGCAGTTCACCCACCCCGACGACAGCCCGCGGCGGATCTGCCTCACCGGCAGGCTCGCGGCCCGGTACAAAGAAGCCGTGACCGCCTCGCCCTGGCCGACGTACCTGCGCATGAAGAAGATGCCCGCTTCGGGCGCGTTCTGGCCCCGCGGCGGCCGCTTCACCCGGGGCGCCCGGTGACCGAGGCGTTCCACCAGCACCGCAACCTGCTGTTCGCGGTGGCCTACCGGGTCCTCGGCAGCGCCGCCGACGCCGAGGACGTCGTGCAGGACGCGTGGATCAAGTGGTCCGCCGCGGACCGCTCCCAGGTCGCCGACCCGAAGGCCTACCTGGCGCGGATCGTGTCCAACCTGGCGCTGGAACGGCTGCGGTCGGCGCGGCACCAGCGGGAGACCTACGTCGGGCCGTGGCTGCCGGAGCCGATCCTCACCACCGCCGACAGCGCGGACGCGGTCACCGGCGCGGATTCGGTGTCCACGGCGATGCTGGTGGTGCTGGAGACGCTGAGCCCGCTGGAACGCGCGGTGTTCGTCCTCAAGGACGTGTTCGGGTTCAGCCACGCCGAGATCGCCGAGGCGGTGGACCGGTCGGAAGCCGCGGTGCGGCAGGCCGCGCACCGGGCACGCGAGCACGTGCGAGCCCGCCGCCCGCGGTTCCCGGCCGACCGCGCGAAGCAGCGCGCGGTCACCGAGCGGTTCCTCGCCGCCGCGACCGGCGGTGACGTCAACACCCTGATGGAACTGCTGTCCCCGGACGTCACACTGTGGACCGACGGCGGCGGCAAGGTCCGCCAGGCCCTGCGCCCGGTGACCGGCGCGGAGACGGTGGCGGGCTGGTTCGCCGCCATCGGCACCGTCACCTACCAGGGTGTCCCGCCCGCGGACGTGGTCACGGAACTGACCGAGATCAACGGCGGCCCCGGGCTCGTCTTCCGCGGCCCGGACCGCGTGCTGGCCACGGTCACCTTCGACTTCGACGCCGAAGGCCGCATCACCACACTGCACAACGTGGCCAACCCGGACAAACTCGGCGCGGTCGCGACCGGCACGGTGCACGGTCTCGGGCCGTCCGGGACGGTCGCCTAAAGTGCTGAGCATGTACAAGCGTTTCGTGGCCCTCGGCGACTCCTTCACCGAGGGCGTCGGCGACGAAGACCCCGCGCGCCCGAACGGCGTGCGGGGCTGGGCCGACCGGGTGGCCGAGCAGCTGGCGGCCGCCGACCCCGGGTTCCGCTACGCCAACCTCGCGATCCGCGGACGGCTGCTCGACCAGGTGCTCGCCGAGCAGCTCGAACCGGCACTGGCGCTGCAACCCGACCTGGTGTCCATCTACGCGGGCGGCAACGACCTGCTGCGCCCCAAGGCCGACATCGACGCCCTCGCCGCGCGGTTCGAGAACGCCGTCGAGCAGCTCGCCAAGACCGGCGCCACCGTGCTGCTGTTCACCGGGGTGGACGGCGCCGAGGACCCGGTGTTCCGGAAGCTGCGCGGACGCACCGCGATCTACAACGAGCACACCCGCGTGATCGCCGCCCGGCACGGCGCGCACGTGGTGGACATGTGGGGCATGCGGCAGCTGCGGGACCGGCGCCTGTGGTCGGCCGACCGGCTGCACCTCAACGCGCTGGGCCACACCGAGGTCGCGATCGCCGTGCTCGACGTGCTCGGCCGGCCGCACGACCTCTCCCCCGCCGCGCTGGGGCCGCGGGAGCTGGTGGACCGGCGGCGGCAGCGCGCGGAGAACCTGCAGTGGGGACGGGAACACGTGCTGCCCTGGATCGGGCGCCGCCTGCGTGGCGAGTCCTCCGGCGACACCCTGTCCGCGAAACGACCGGCGCTGCTGCCGCTGGACTGATCAGCGGGGACGCAACCCGTCGAAGACGATCCCCAGCGTGCGGGCGCGCAGCCCGGCGTCGTCGCCGACGTGCTCGGCCGCGCGGGAGGCGCCGACCATCAACGCGATCAGCTCGGCGACCCCCACGTCCTCGCGCACCGCGCCCGCCTGCTGCGCCCGCGACAGCAACGCGCCCAGCGCGTCCCGCACCTTCGCACCGACCTCCGCGGCGAGCCGGGGCACCTCGGCCCCGGCCAGCGCGTCGGCGTAGGCGTTCTTCGCCGCGGACACCTCCGCCCAGCGCGCGAGGAATCCGAAGAAAGCGCTCTCCGGATCGGCCGCGGCGGCGAAGGACTGCGCCTCCTCGGCGAACCGGCGCATCCGGTCCGCCAGCACCGCCTCCAGCAGCGCCTCCTTGGTCGGGAAGTGCCGGAACACGGTCCCGATGCCCACGCCCGCCTCCCGCGCGACCTCCTCGGTCGGCGCGCCGGTGCCCCTCGCGGCGAACACCGTCTCGGCGGCGGCCAGCACGCGCGCCCGGTTGCGGCGGGCGTCGGCGCGCAACGGCCTCGGTTCCGTCATGCGGCGCATCGTAGAGCTTCGTGAGGTACCGCCGGAACGCGGCGAACGGTGGTGATTCCCGGTCTGCCTCTGGACATCGTCACTCCGGTGAGGGATCGTCTTCGGGAAGTGAAGCCGATCACAGGAGGCTCGGCGGCATGGTCCTCGGACGCGACGAAGCGGACACCGTTCTCCAGGCACAGACCAGCCAGAAGACCACCCAGGTGCGGCGCGCGGCCTTCGCCAGCGCCATCGGCACGACCATCGAGTGGTACGACTTCTTCCTCTACAACACGGCCGCGGCGCTGATCTTCCCGCAGCTGTTCTTCCCCGCCTCCTCCAGCTACGCGGGGGCGATGCAGTCCTTCGCCACCTACGCCGTCGGCTTCGCCGCACGGCCGATCGGCGCGGCGATCTTCGGCTACTGGGGCGACCGGATCGGCCGCAAGACCACGCTCGTGGTCACGCTGCTGATGATGGGCATCGCCTCGGGCGTGGTCGGGGTGCTGCCCGGCGCGGCCACCATCGGGATCGCCGCGCCGCTGATCCTGGTGACGCTGCGGCTGATCCAGGGCATCGCGATCGGCGGCGAGTGGAGCGGTTCGGTGCTGCTCGCCATGGAGTGGGGCGATCAGCGCAAGCGCGGGCTGCTCGGCAGCTTCGCGCAGGTCGGTGTGCCGGTCGGGCTCGTGCTCGGCACCGGCGGCATGACCCTGCTGTCCGCGGTGCTGCCGGAGGAGGCGTTCGACTCGTGGGGCTGGCGGCTGCCGTTCCTGGCCAGCCTGCTGCTCGTCGCCGTCGGACTGGTGATCCGGCTGCGAATCCTGGAGACCCCGATGTTCGCCAAGGTCGTGGCGCAGAAGCGGACTTCGCGCAGCCCGGTGGCCGACGCGGTGAAGCACCACTGGCGGGAAATCCTGCTCTCGGCCGGGTTGCGGTTCAGCGAGCAGATGCCGTTCTACCTCTACACCAGCTACGTCCTGGTGTACGTGGTCGCCCAGCACGGTTACTCGAAGACGTTCGTGCTCAACGCCGTCCTGCTCGGCGCGGCGGTGGAGCTGGCGCTGATCCTGTGGTTCTCGCAGCTGTCCGACCGGATCGGCCGCAAACGGGTGTACCTGACCGGGGCGGTGCTGACCGGGCTGCTGGCGTTCCCGTACTTCGCGGTGCTGAAGAACGGCGGCGAGGTGCTGATCTTCGTCGCGGTCGTGGTGTCGATGATCCCGCACGCCATGCAGTACGGGCCGCAGGCCGCGTTGATCGGCGAGAGCTTCCCGACGCACCTGCGCTACGGCGGCGCCGGGCTCGGCTACCAGCTGGCGTCGGTGTTCGCGGGCGGCCCGGCGCCGCTGCTGGCGACCTGGCTGCTGCACACCACCGGGACGCCGTACTCGATCTCGGCCTACGTGGTGCTCTCGGCGGTGGTCACGATCGTCTGCGTGGCGCTGCTGAAGGACCGCTCGCGAGCCGACATCACCGACGACGCGGTCTACCGGCGCTGACCCACTGGTACCAGCCGAGCGCGGCGAGCACGGCAAGGGCGATCCCGTAGGGCAGCCAGTTCGACCGGGCGCCCAGCGCCCCGGCCAGTCCGGGCACGAGGATCGCCAGTGCCACCACGGTGGCCAGCACCGACCCCCACAACAGGCGCCGCCGTTGCGCGGCGGGCGCGGGCTCTTCGCTCACGACTCCAGGATGACACCCGCCCCGCCGGCCGAGACCACGCCCCGCCGAGCGTGGCACCCGGTCCGCGGGCAAAAGAAAAGGGGCCGCACCGGATTCCGGTGCGGCCCCCGAGTGGGACTACTGCTGCGGCGGCGCGGGTGGCGGCTGCTGCGGCGGGTACTGCGGCCGCGGCGGGTTGCCGTAGTGCTGGCCGGGGCTGCGGGTCGGCAGCTGGCCCTGCTGTCCGCCCGCCGTGGGGAACTGCGGTTGCGGCGTGGTCGGCGGCGAGATCGGCTCCGGCGCCACCGGGGGCTCCATGGCGGGCGCCTCCTGCGCCTCCTCGGTCACCGGGTTGCCGCGCAGCGCGCTGGTCGCCTGCGGAGCCGGCGGCTGCGGCTGGTGCGACAGCGGGCCGGGCACCTCCTGCCGCGCCACCGCCTCGGCCTCGCGCACCGCCTCGGCGATCCGCGGGTCGGTGGAGGTGTCGAACCAGCTGGCGACCTCTTCGTCGTCCAGGGTGGGCGGCTCGGCCCCGTCGGTTTCGGCCGGCTCGTACCGGAACACGCCGTCGGCGTCCTGCTTGGCGAACGCCCGGGCGAACTGCTGCAGCGCGTTGCCGTAGTCGCTGGGCACCAGCCACACCTTGTTCGCGTCGCCCTGCGCCATCTGCGGCAGCGTCTGCAGATACTGGTAGGCCAGCACCTCCGGCGTCGGCTTGCCCGCCTTCACCGCGGCGAACACCTTCTCGATCGCCTTGGCCTGGCCCTGCGCCTGCAGGTAGCGGGCCGCGCGCTCACCCTGCGCCCGCAGGATCCGCGACTGCCGCTCCGCCTCGGCCGCCATGATGGTGGCCTGCTTGGCGCCCTCCGCGGCGAGGATCTGCGACTGCTTCTGCCCCTCCGCCGTCTTGATCTGCGCTTCCCGCTGACCTTCGGCGTTGAGGATCATCGCGCGCTTCTCCCGGTCGGCGCGCATCTGCTTCTCCATCGAGTCCTGGATGGACGGCGGCGGGTCGATCGCCTTGAGCTCGACCCGCGCCACGCGGATGCCCCACCGGCCGGTGGCGTCGTCGAGCACGCCGCGCAGCTGGTTGTTGATCTGGTCGCGGGAGGTCAGCGCCTGCTCCAGCGTCATGCCGCCGACCACGTTGCGCAGCGTCGTGGTGGTCAGCTGCTCGACACCGACGATGTAGTTGGAGATCTCGTACACCGCGGCGCGCGCGTCGGTCACCTGGAAGTAGACGACCGTGTCGATGGACACCGTCAGGTTGTCCTCGGTGATCACCGGCTGCGGCGGGAACGACACGACCTGCTCGCGCAGGTCGATGCGGGCCCGCACCTTGTCCAGGAACGGCACCAGGAAGTTCAGGCCGGGCGAGGCGACCGACTTGAATCTGCCCAGCCGCTCGATCACCGCGGCCTGGGCCTGCGGGACCACCATGATCGCCTTCGCGATCGTCACGATCACGAACAGGGCGATGACCGCGACAACAATGATCGCTGCGGTTCCCAAGATCGCTCTCCCGATATGCAGGTTGTGGTTACGGCTCGGGCGCCACCACGGCCGTGGCGCCCGCTATCTCTACCACGGTCACGGTCGTGCCGGGTTCGATTCGCTGACCGTCGGCGATGGACCGTGCGGACCACACGTCGCCGGCCAGCTTGACACGCCCGGAGTGGCCGTCCACAACGGACACGACCACGGCCCTGGCGCCGATCAGGGCCTCGGTGTTGGTGCGGTGACCCGTCCCGGTGAGGAACCGGCGCTTGAGCGCGGGCCGGGCCAGGAAGATCAGCGCGCCGGACGCGATCGCGAACACGACCGCGTCGATGACGATGTTGCCGGTGATCAGCGCCGCGCCGGCCCCGAACAACGCGCCGAGGCCGAGCATCAGCAGGAAGAAGTCGCCGGACAGCACTTCAGCGGCCATCAGGACGATGGCGACGATCAGCCAGACGAGCGCCGGTGTCATGCGCCCATCGTGGCAGAAGGTGACCGCTCGCGACCAGCGGACAACCCGAAGTGATCTCCGCGTGACCTGCCGGATTCAGCCTTCCGGGTCGGTCACGAAGTCGATCAGCCGCTCGACGGCGCCGATCAGGGGCGTCTCCAGGTCGCGGAAGCTGCTCACCGCGGCCAGCACCCGCTGCCAGCCCTCGTAGGTCTCGCCCCAGCCCAGCGCCGCGCACACGCCCTCCTTCCACGGCGTGCCGCGCGGCACCACCGGCCATTCCCGGATGCCGACCGCGGACGGTTTCACCGCCTGCCACACGTCGACGTAGGGGTGGCCGGTGACCAGCACGTGCTCGTCGCGGATCGCGTCCACCAGGCGGGATTCCTTGCTGCCCGGCACCAGGTGGTCGACCAGGACGCCCAGCCGCCTGCCGGGGCCGGTGCCGAACTCCTCGATCGCCTCGGCCAGCACGTCCACACCGTCCAGCGGCTCCACGACGACGCCCTCGACGCGCAGGTCGTGCCCCCACACGCGTTCCACCAGTTCGGCGTCGTGCTTGCCCTCGACCCAGATGCGGGAGTGGCGCGCGGTGCGGGCCCGCAGCCCCTGCACCTTCACCGACCCGGACGCCGAACGCGCCGAAGCCGGTGACGGCGGGGCGGCCTTCGGCCGCACCAGCGTCACCGGCTTGCCTTCGAGCAGGAACCCGGCGGGCTCCAGCGGGAAGACGCGGTGGCGGCCGTGGCGGTCCTCCAGCACGACGTTGCCGTGCTCGAACCGGACCACCGCGCCGCAGAAACCGCTTCCCGGTTCCTCGACCACCAGCCCGCGCTCCGCCACGACCTCGGGGATCTTGCGTCTGCGCGGGCCGGCGAGGATGTCGTCATAGCTGTGGGAGCGCACGGTCCGGGACGGTAGCGCCGGGTTCACCCGTTCGTCGCGCCGCCACGCCGGGGCGCAGCATCACCGCGGCCACGGCCAGCGCGGCGGCCACGAGACCGGTGCCCACCCAGAAGGCGAGGTGGTAGCCGGAGGTGAGCGCCTCCTCGGTCCGCACCCCGGTCAGCGACTCGGTGCGGGTCGCGGCGAGCACCGCCAGCACCGACAGCCCCAGCGCGCCCGCCACCTGCTGGGTGGTGTTGAACAGCCCGGAGGCCAGACCGGTGTCCTCGGCGGCGGCGTCCCGCATGCCCAGTCCCATCAGTGCGGGCATGGCCAGGCCGAACCCGAGGCCCATCGCCACCGTCGGCCCGAGCACGTCGGTCGCGTAGCCGCCGTCGGCGGGCACCCGGGCCAGCCAGGCCAGCCCGCCGCCGATCACCAGCAGCCCGGCCAGCAGCACCTTGTAGTCGCCGAAGCGGGTGGACAGCCGCGGCGAGAAGACCAGCGACACGACCGCGATCGTCGCGGCGATCGGCACCATCGCCAGCCCGGTCGCCTGGGCGCTCAGCCCCAGCACCTGCCGCAGGTAGAGCACGACGAGGAACTGGAACCCGAACATCGCCGACACCAGCAGCGCCATCGTCAGGTTCGCCCCGGTCAGGCCACGCGAGGCGAAGATGCGCAGCGGCAGCAGCGGGTCGCGGGTCCGGGCCTGGCGCACGCCGAACGCGGCCAGCAGCACCAGCGACACGGCGCCGAAGCCGATCGTGTGGGCCGACGCCCAGCCGTGGGACTCGACCTCGACGATGGTGTAGACGCCGAGCATCAGCGCGGCGGTCACCAGCACCGCGCCCAGCCAGTCGGCTCCGGCACGCAGCCCGAGGCCGCGGTCGTTCTCCAGCACCCGCAGCGCGACCGCGCCGGCGACCAGGCCGATCGGCAGGTTGATCAGGAAGATCCAGTGCCAGCTCAGCGCCTGGGTCAGCACGCCACCGGCGATGCTGCCGATCGAACCGCCTGCGGCCTGCACGAAGCTGAACGTGCCCAGCGCCTTCGCGCGTTCGGCCGGCTCCGGGAACAGCCGGACGACCATGCCGAGCGCGACGGCGGTCGACGCGGCGCCACCGGCGCCCTGCAGGAACCGCGCGGCCATCAGGGTTTCCGGGTTCCAGGCGAACCCGGCGAGCAGCGAGGCCAGCGTGAACACGGCCATCCCGGCGAGGAAGACGCGGCGGCGGCCGGCCAGGTCACCGAGGCGCCCGGCGAGCAGCAGCAGCCCGCCGAAGGGGATCAGGTAGGCGTTGACGACCCAGGACAGGTTCGACGGCGTGAAGCCGAGGTCGTCGCGGATCGCGGGCAGGGCGACGTTCACGATCGTCTGGTCGAGCACGATCATGAGCGTCTGCGCGGACAGCACGGCGAGCGCGGGCCACCGCGAGCGGGCTGCCGGCTGATCGAGGGACATGGCCTTGACCTCCAAAGGGGCACGATTTGTAACTGGGGCAATGATGTGAGCCCGTAGTCGTGCCGGGAAGAAGGCAGTTCCCTGTGCCAGAGGCACATCGATGTACCACTCCTGGTCCCGCCGGTGGCCCTGTGAGGGAGGTCACGATCCGCTTGGGGAACGGGTGGTAACTGAGGGGCGGACGTGGAACCATCCAGGTATGGCTGCTGACACCGCTTCCCCGGTCACCGAGGCTTGCCCCATCGTCGAGGTGCTCGATCACGTCGCCGGCAAGTGGGCGATCGGCATCCTGGTCACCGCCGCGCACGGCCCGGTCCGCTTCACCGAGCTGGAGCGCGAGGTGGAGGGCATCAGCCGGCGCATGCTGACGCTGACGCTGCGCAAACTGGAGCGCGACGGCCTGCTGGTGCGGACCGTGTACCCGACGGTGCCGCCGCGGGTGGAGTACACGCTCACCGACATGGCGCGCGAGCTGCACCAGACGCTGGTCGGGCTGACCTCGTGGGCGGAGAAGTACCGGGGCGAGATCGCCGCGGCCCGCCGCGCCTACGACGAGCAGCAGACCCCGGCGCCCGTCTAGGGACCGCGAGCCTCCTCGCATCAGCCACGGCAGCCTTGGATGGCGATCTTCCTGGGCTGGGGGCTCGTACACTGCCGAAATGGAGGACCGCGCGGCCACCGGGATCGGCGCACGTCCGGCGCCCGCCCTGCGCGAGTACGTCGACTCGTATGTCGGCTTCGACCTCCGCGGGCTCCCGACGGGCGTGCACTGCGGCCCGCCCGGCCGCGCGCTCACTGCGGTGATCAGCCTGTCAGATCCCTTGGAGGTGGCGGCGGGCGTTGACGACGGGTCGCCGGTCACCCGATTCGACAGCGTGGCCAGTGGTCTGATGTGCCGGTCCGTCGCGATTCACCACGACGGACGTCAGCAAGGCGTTCAGGTGTCGCTGACCCCGCTCGGGGCCAGGGCCATCTACGGCATGCCCGCCGCCGAGCTCGCCCACCGGCTGGTCCCCCTTGACGAGCTTCTCGGAGCGCTTGGGGTCGAGCTGGTCGACCGGCTCCGGTCGGCGACCACATGGGCGGCGCGGTTCACCGCGCTGGACGATTTGCTCCTCCGGGCCGTCGGCCGTGGCGCCTGCGGCGACCAGGTGCGCTGGGCGCGCCCCGAGGTGGCCGAGGCGTGGCGCCGCCTCGTCGCCGCGCGGGGTTGCGTGCAGGTCGGGGCGGTCGCGGCGGAACTCGGCTGGAGCCGGCGGTACCTCAGCGAGCGGTTTCGCGGTGAGGTGGGCCTGTCGCCGAAGACCTTCGCCCGGGTCCTGCGCTTCGAGCACGCGCACGAACTGGCGGCGGAGCAGAACCCGCTCTCCTGGGCCGAGGTGGCAACCGTCTCGGGCTTCGCCGACCAGGCCCACCTCGTTCGTGACTGGCGCGAGTTCACGGGCCGGTCGCCGACGGCCTGGCGCCGCAGCGAAGTCCTCCTCGGAGCCGGGTAGCCCCAGCCCACCGGCTTCTGTTCTCTTTTCTTCAAGACTGCCCGAAAGCTGTCGTGGACGATCGTCGGCATGAGACTCGTCAACCCGGAACGCAAGGCCGTGGACCAGGTCCACGGAGGCGTCGGCACGCCCAGCCCGGAGGAAGCGCCGTGACGGCCCGCATCGCCTGCCTCGGCGACAGCCTCACCCGCGCGCAGTTCAGCGTCGACTACCTGGATCTTCTCGGACGACGTCACGCTCCCGGTGACGTGCAGCTCGCCCGTTTCGGCGTCAACGGCGACTTCGCCCACAACCTCCTGCTGCGCCTCGATGCCGTCGTCAGGAACCCACCCGATGTGATCACCGTGCTGATCGGGACCAACGACGCCCGGGCGAGCCTTCCCGGCTATCCCGTCGAGCAGGCCATGAAGCGCAAACGGCTCCCCGGTCGCCCGTCGGCGGGCTGGTTCCGACAGTGCCTGGGAGCCGTCGTCGCACGGCTGCGGGCGGAGACCGACGCGACGATCGGTCTGCTGTCGATACCGGTACTCGGCCAGCAACTCGACGGAGCAGCGGCACAGGCGTCCCTGGCGTACACCCGGATGATCGCCGAGGTCGCCGCCACCAACGAGGTGGCCTACCTTCCGCTCCACGAACGCCAGGTCGAGGAACTGCGCCAAGCGGACCCGCCGCCGATTCCGTACCGGGAGGTGACGCCCGCGGCGGCTGTCGGCGTCCTCGTCCAGCGCGCGGTGCTGCGCCGCAGCCTCGACACGATCTCGCGGCGGCGAGGTCTCGTGCTCACGACCGACCACATCCACCAGAACAGCCGCGGCGCCGCCCTCATCGCCGAGGTCATCGACGCCGGTCTGCTGACGCCGAGCGCGTAGCCGGTTCCGTCACGCGCCGTCTAGATCACCCGGACGGCGGCTTCCGCGGCGATGCGGAACTCGATCACCGACGGCAGTTCCGCCAGGTCGAGCGCCTGCTTCAGCCGGGCCACGCCGTCGTCGGCGATGTGCTCCCGCAGCGCGCTCAGGTCCGTGCCGGGTTCGGCGGTCACCGTCACCAGCAGCGTCGGCCGGTCCTGCGGGCCGGACAGCGTCGCGTCCGCCGAGCGCACCTGCGGGTAGGCCGCGATCTCCGACTCGAACGGCGCGACGGCCGCGTCCGCGGACAGTTTCGTCACCCCGTGCGCGGGATCGTCTTCCAGCCGCCAGGTTCGCGTCTTCGGCCGTCGCATCGCCTGCGCGGCCAGCCACCGCAGGAACAGCAGGCCCAGCACGACGGCCGCCACCACGGTCACGTACAGCACCCAGGTCGGCGGCCGGTCGTCGCCGGGCACGAGCGGCGCGGTGCGGTCCAGGACGGTCAGCCAGCCGAGTGAGGTGGCCAGCGCGAACCCGCCCGCGCCGAGCAGGGCGAGCCCGATCACCGCGAGCAGCGTCCGGTTGAGCCGGGCGGGACGGTTCAGGCTGGTCATGGCGTGCTCCTCACGTGCACCTTCACCCGCGGCCGCCGCGCGGGGCCGATGCGGTCCAGCTGGTCTTCGACCGCTCGCCGCACCTGGCCCGCCACGTCGTCGGCGGCCAGCCGGCTGCCGCGCACCCTCGCGGTCACACTGCGCCGCCGCAGCCGCACCTTCGCCGACTCCACCCCGTCGGCGGACTCGGCCGCCGACCGCAGGCTGCCGGTGATGCTGCGGCGGCTCGCCCCGGCCTTGACCGGCGCACTGCTTCCCCCCGACAGGGGCAGTACGAGCGCGCGGCCGGGCAGCACCGCCGCCAGCAGCACCACCAGGCCCAGCGCGGCGAGCACCCCGCCGCCGATCGCCACGGGAAGCGCTTCCCAGCGCGTGGCGTGCAGCCGGGCCGCGACGGCGTCGTAGTCCAGGACCGGCCGCTCGCCCAGCAGGAGCTGCACCGCGCTGGTCGCCACCAGCGCGCACGCGATCACCCCGGCCAGCGCCACCACCGAGGCCAGCAGGCTGCGCCGGGACCGGCGGATCATGACAGGCTCCTCTCCCGCGACCGGTCGCTGTGCAGCGCGGTCACCGTGATGTCCACCCGCTCCACGACCAGCCCGGTCAGCTCGCCGACCTCCCGGACCAGCCGTTCCCGCGCCGCCCGCGTGGTGCGGGCGACCGGCGCCGGGTAGCCGACCGACAGCTCGACCGCCAGGCTGACCCGGCCGTCCCGCACGCGGGCGGTGACGTTGGCGGGCTGCTCCGGATCACCACTGCCCACGGCGACGCCGAGCACCCGGCGGGCCGCGCCGCCGACCCCGTCCAGCCCGGTGATCACCTGTTCCGCGATGCGCTGCACCGCCCGGTCGGCCACCACCGTGGTGCCGCGCCGCTCCCGCGCTTCGACGGTCACCGGCTCACCTCCGCTCGCGGTCGGTGAACTGGGACAGGTCGAGCTTGCCGTCGAGCACCCGGCCGACCAGCAGGCCCAGCGCGCCCAGCACGGCGACGATCAGGAACGCGCCGAACCCGCCGAACGCGGCGGCCAGGCCGAGGACGAGCCCGGTCAGCAGACCGGCGATCGTGGCGCTCACGTCACTGCACCCGCGCGGGCGCGCCGCCCTGCGGCTCGTCGTCGCCGGGCAGGTGCACGTCGTTGACGGTGATGTTGACCTCGACGACCTCCAGCCCGGTCATCTGCTCGATCGCGCCGATCGCGTTGGCCCGCACCGCCTGCGCCAGGTCGGCGATGGACACCCCGTACTCGACCACGATCTGCAGGTCCACCGCGGCCTGCTTCTCCCCGACCTCCACCGACACGCCCTGGCCGACGCTGCCGCTGGCGCCCGGGATCCGCTCGCGCAGCGCGTTGAACGCCCGCGCCGCGCCGCCGCCCAGGTCGTACACGCCCGGGATCTCCCGCGCCGCCAGCCCGGCGATCTTCTGCACCACCGTGCTCGCGATCGTGGTGGTGCCCTGGCTGGTCACCAGCGAGCTCGTCGCCGGCTTGCTCACCGCGGCGGCCTTCTCCTCTGTTCCGGTGCTCATCTTCTCTCCCCTTTCCGGTTGGTGTTCCCACTTCTTCGACACCGCAGGCGTGCGAACCTCACGCGCCGAACGCGGATCCGTCCACATCGGTCACCACGAGCCGGATGACCGCCTCCGTGTAAGCGCTTCCCACCAGCGCCTTCGCGACGGCGTCCCCCGCCAGCCGCAGCCGTGGCGGCAGCGGCAGCGCCGTGGCGACCAGGCGCACGCGCACGACCTCGGGTGTCAGGTCGACCGCCAGCGCGGCCGGGTTCCACGACGCCACCGGCCGCACCGCGGGCGCGGCCGGGCGCAGCCCGTCCACTTCGGACAAAGCGGTCAGGATCGCCTCGACGTGCTCGGCGCGGGCGGTCATCGGACGACGTCCAGCACGGTCACCGAAACCCGGCCGGGTTCGACGCCGGTGTCCCGGACCAGCCGGGCGCGCACCTCGCGCTGCACCGCCCTGGCGACGGCGGCGGCCTGCGCGCCGGCGCGGGTGGCGATGCCCACCCACACCTCCACGTCGTCCCCCGCGCGCCGCACGCCGACACCGTCCGCGGGCGCCGGCGTGAGCCCCTTGACCTGCTGCCACCGGGACCGGCCCCAGCCGCGCACCAGCCCGGCCACCCCCGGTTCGAGCCGGGCCACACCCGGCACCGCCCTGGCGGCGTGCGCGGCCACCGACGCCACCACGGCGTCCTCGACGTGCCACTCCACGTGCACCGGTTCCCCCCTCAGCGGTCGTAGAGGTCGTCGACTGTCAGGTCCAGCCGCACCAGCCGGACCCCGATCGCGGACGAGCAGGCGGCGGCGAGGCGGTCCCGCAGGCGCGCCAGCACCTCGGCGAGGTCGTCGCGGTAGGCGGCGGCCACCGACAGTTCGGCCTCGATCAGGGTCTGCCCGTCCTCGATCCCGCCGGCGATCACCCGGCAGCGGCGGGCGCGGATGCCGTCCGTCTCGTCGGCGGTGAACCGCAGCACGGCCGCGACCGCCTGCTCGCTCACCTCGAGCGTCCCGGGCTCCGGCGCGGACAGCGGCACCATGCCCCGGTGGCGGCGCACGTCGGCGCGCACCGCGGCCATGATCCTGCCGGTCAGGTCCAGCGAGGGCTGCGTCTCGTCGGCCGCCAGCTCGCGGGTCGCGTCACGCAGCGCGAGGAGGCTGCCGCGGGCGGTCGAGCAGTGCGGGCAGGTCAGGTCGTGCTCGGTGACCGCGTCGAGGCGGTCCCACACGTCCTCCAGCGCCCGGCCGCACGGCAGGTCGTGGGTGGTCTGGTCTAGCGCCATGGCCGCATCACCTCCGCCAGTTGCGCGCGAGCCCGCGCGATGCGCCCGCGGACCGCGGTGGGCGAGGCCGACACGGCCTCCGCGATCTCCTCGTAGGACCGGCCGTGCACCTCGCGCAGCAGCCAGCAGGCCCGCTGCTCCGGGGTCAGCCCGGCCAGCGCCGTGGTCAGGGCGGCCATCTGGGCGCTCACCTCGGCGGCGCGCTCGGGCCGGGCGTCGCCGCGCGGGGTTTCGGTGTCGTCCGGGTCGACGTCGGTGACCGGGCGGCGGGCGCGGATCACGTTGAGGCAGCGGTTCGTGGTCGACCGGTACAGCCAGCCGACGAAGGCGCTGTCGTCCTGGAGCTGCTCCAGGCGGCGCCAGACGGTCAGGAACACCTCCTGCACCACGTCTTCGGCGTCGCCGGCGGCGGCGAGCATGCGCAGCGCGAGCCGGTACATCGGACCCTGGTAGCGGCGCACCAGCTGCTCGTAGGCGCGCACGTCCCCGTCCCGCGCCCGCGCGACCAGCGTCGCGTCGTCCAGGACCTCGCCGAGGCCGGTCCCGGCCGTCACGGCATCCCGCCCATGCGCAGCCTCCCCGTGTTCGCACCCGATTCACTAGGCCAGACACGGGGCACGGCGAAAGCTCACGCCCCGTTCCGTCACGAGTTCGGGTGAGTGGGGCCACCGGATTGGTGGATCAGCGCTTGAGGGGATGTTCCTCATCGCGCGGCGGGCGCACGTGGCCGAGTGCCGTCTCTGATACGGCGCCGAACGTTCCGAAGTTGCGGCGCGCTCGCGTCAGGCTCAGACGGCCGTTCGGCCCGCCCCGCACCTCGTCGGCGTCGTGCACGTCCTGGCCGTCGTCCTCCCAGAAACACACGGGGCAAATCTCGAACACGCCGCGTTCCCGGAGGGTCAGGTAGCCGCAACACGGGCACGGCCAGCGGCCGGCGGCCTCCGGCCGGCGCACGTCGAGCCACGTCATGGGTCAGAACAGCGGCCAGGGGATGGCGCGCCAGTCGTCGCCGGGTTCGGGGAACACGCCCGTCGCCACGAGCATCTCCGCGCGTTCGGCGATGGCGCTGATCTCCAGCTTCGTCAGGTGCGGCGCGAGCTGCTCGCCCAGGTCGCCGCGGATCTTCTCCGGCAGCGCGCGCAGCTTCTCCAGCGTCTCGGCGGGCAGCGGGTCACCCACCCAGCCCCACAGCACCGTGCGCAGCTTCGGCTCGGCGTGCAGGCAGATGCCGTGGTCGACGCCGTACACCGTGCCGTCCGTGCCGACCAGCACGTGCCCGCCCTTGCGATCGGTGTTGTTGGCGATGATGTCCAGCACCGCCAGGTCCCGCATGCCCGGGTGGTCGGCGTGCGCGAGCACCGCGGGCTCACCGGCCCGGTCGTGGGCGTGCAGCACGATGCGCCAGTCGTCCGGCACGTCCTTCGGGGACCGGACGTCGATCAGCTCCTCGTCGCCGGTCTCCACCCACAGCTGCACCATGCCCTCGCCGAACGGGCCGTCCCGCAGCACCGTCGGCGGCACCCGGCCCAGGCCGGCGGCCTCGGACAGCAGGGCGGTGGCGACCTCGCGGCCGGCGAGCGTGCCGTCCGGGAAGTCCCACAGCGGCCGCTCGCCGGACACCGGCTTGTACACCGCCTGCGCGGAGAGCCCGTTCAGCTCGACCGAGCAGAACAGCGTGACGTTGGAGGCGTCGACCAGGCGGCCTTCCACGGTCAGGCGGCCGCGCGTGAGCAACTCCCTGGCTTGCGGATCGGCTGGACCGACCGGTGGGGCCACGTCTAGCTCTCGTCGGCCAGGTCGGTGTTGCGCCGGTAGCCGTTCTGCCGCGGGCAGATGTGGCCCTCCGGGTCCAGCGGCTCGCCGCACAGCGGGCACGGCTTCCGCCCGGCGCGCACGACCCGGTCGGCGCGCTCGGCGAACGCCCGCGCCGCGGCGGGGCTGAGGAACACGCGCACCGCGTCCGGGCCCTCCTCGGTGTCGTCGAGCACGACGGTCTCGTCGACCTCGCCCTCGGTCATCGCGAGCAGCTCGATCACGACCGCGCTGGTCTCCGCGTCCCAGCCCAGGCCCATCGTGCCGACCCGGAACTCCTCCTCGACCGGGACCTCGAGCGGGTCCACGTCGACGAGGTCGTCGGGCACGGTCTCGGGCACCTCGGCGCCGAACCGCGCGACGATCTCCTCGAGCAGCGACGACAGGCGCTCGGCGAGCACCTGCACCTGCTGCTTCTCGATCGTCACGCTCACCGTGCGGACGTCCTCGGTGGCCTGCAGGTAGAAAGTGCGGTCGCCCGGTTCCCCGACGGTCCCTGCGACGAACCGGTCGGGCTGGCGGAAGACGTGGATTACACGAGCCATGGCACCCCCGACCCTATGCCACCGTTTCATGATCGGCATCCGCCGCCCCCGCTTGCATCTTAGTTAGAGTGCGGCGGTGGCTGAAACCGCGCCGTACGGCACCTGGACCTCCCCCATCTCCGCCGCCGACGTCGCCGCCGCGGGCGGTGGCGCGCAGTGGCTCGACGTCGTCGGCGACGCCGTCTGGTGGGCCGAGGCCCGGCCGGCCGAGGGCGGCAGGCTGACGCTCGTCCGCGCTGGTCAGGACGGTGCGGAGGAAATGCTGCCGCCGCCGTGGAACGCCCGGAACCGGGTGCACGAGTACGGCGGACGGCCGTGGCTGGTGATCGGCCGAACCCTGTTCTTCACCCACTGGGACGACCAGCGGGTGTACGCGCGCGACCTGGACAGCGGCGAGGTGGTTCCGGTCACACCGGAGCCACACGTGCCGCAGGGCGTCCGGTACGGCGACCTCCGGCCCGGTCCGGACGGCGCGGTGTGGGCGGTGCGCGAGACGAGCACCGGGCCGCGGCGCACCGACATCCGGCGCGACCTGGTGTCGATCACCGGCGGCGAAGTGGTGCCGCTGGCGGCGACCCACCACTTCCTGACCGCGCCGCAACTGTCGCCCGACGGCCGCCACGCGGTGTGGCTGGGCTGGGAGCACCCGGACATGCCGTGGGACTCCACCGAGCTGTGCGTGGCCGAGGTGCGGCCCGGCGGGTTCGGCCCGCACCGGGTGCTCGCCGGCGGGCCCGGCGTGTCGGTCTGCCAGGTGGAGTGGGCCGGGGACGGCACGCTGCTGGCGCTGATGGACCCGGACGGCTGGTGGAACCTGCACCGGATCGGGCTCGACGGGACGGCCACGGCGCTCGTACCGGGAGAGCGGGAGCTGGGCGGGCCACTGTGGAAGATCGGGTCGAACTGGTTCGTGCCGCTGGGCGGCGGCAGGCACGCCGTGCTCGACTCCGGCCGCCTGGCCGTGCTCGACGAGCACAGCGGAACGGTCACGCCGGTCGCGGAGCACCTGACGAGCTGGGCGGCGACCCTGGCGCGGCACGGCACCGGGGTCGCGGGCATCGCCGCCGGACCGCGTCACGAGAGCGCCGTCGTGCACGTCGACCTCGGCAGCGGCGCGGTGACCGAGCTGACCCCGCCCGCGCACCCGCTGCCGCCGCCCGAGTACCTGCCGGTGCCGCGGGAGCGGGTGTTCCCCGGTCCGGACGGCGTGCCGATCCCGGCCTACGTCTACCCGCCGACCAATCCCGGCTTCACCGGACCCGAGGGCGAGCGCCCGCCCTACCTGGTGCACGTCCACGGCGGCCCCACCGGGCGCGTGTCCGGCGACCTCGACCTGGACTTCGCCTACTTCACCAGCCGCGGCATCGGGATCGTCGCGGTCAACTACGGCGGCTCGGTCGGCTACGGGCGCGCCTACCGGGAACGGCTGCGGGAACAGTGGGGCGTGGTCGACGTGCGGGACTGCGCCGCCGTCGCCGAAGCGCTCGCGGCCGAGGGCACCGCCGACCCGGCGCGGCTGGCGATCCGCGGCGGCAGCGCGGGCGGCTACACCTCGGCCGCGTCCATGACGAGCGTGACCACCTACCGCGCGGCGACGATCAAGTACCCGATCCTGGACCTGGCCGAGTGGACCGGCGACGGCGGCGAGACCCACGACTTCGAGTCCCAGTACGTGCTCGGGCTCGTCGGGCCGCTGCCGGAGACGCGCGAGCGCTACGTGGAGCGGTCGCCGTTGCGGCACGCCGGGCGGCTGGCCGGGCCGGTGCTGCTCCTGCAGGGGCTCGACGACCAGATCTGCCCGCCCGAGCAGGCCGACCGGTTCGTCGCCGCGTTGTCCGGCAGCGGCATCCCGCACGCCTACCTGACCTTCGAGGGCGAGCAGCACGGGTTCCGGCGCGCCGAGACCATGATCGCCGCGCTGGAGGCTGAGCTGTCGTTCTACGGGCAGGTGTTCGGGTTCGCCACGCCCGGGGTGCCGAAGCTGGAGCTGCGCTCGTGAAGACCGTCGCCCTCGTCGCGCCCGCCGGGCCGGTCGCCCCGGAGCGGCTGGAGCGGGCGCTTTCCGTGCTCGGCTCGTGGGGGCTGCGGGTGCGCAACCTCGTCAAGCCGGGTTCGCGGCACGCCTCCTACCTGGCCGACACCGACGCGGCCCGGGCGGAGCTGTTCACCGAGGCGTGGCTGGACCCGGAGGTGGACGCGGTGCTCGCCGCGCGCGGCGGCTACGGCACGCAGCGGATGCTGGACCTGCTCGACTGGCCCGCGCTGCGGGGCGCCGGGGCGAAGGTGTTCGCGGGTTCGAGCGATGTGACGGCGCTGCACGCGGCGATCCACCAGCACCTGGGCCTGCCCACGCTGTTCTCACCGATGCCGGCCGGTGACTACTGGGACGACGCCGGCGGTGCGGGGTTGCGCCGCGCGTTGTTCGAGCCGGGACCGGTGACGCTGCCCGGAACCGAGGCGCTGGTGGCGGGCGCCGCGCGGGGCCGGTTGACCGGCGGGAACCTGAGCCTGCTCGCCTCCAGCGTCGGCACGCCCGAGCAGGGCGGCGCGCGGGACGCGATCGTGGTGCTGGAGGACGTGACAGAGCCGGTCTACCGGCTGGACCGGATGCTCACGCAGCTGCTGCGCTCCGGCTGGTTCGACGGCGTGGCCGGGATCGTGCTGGGCACGTGGACCCAGTGCGGCGACCCCGGGCAGGTGCGCGCGCTGATGCTGGACCGGCTGGCGCCGCTGGGGGTGCCGGTGCTCGCCGGGGTGCCGTTCGGGCACGTCGAGGGGTCGCTGACGGTGCCGCTCGGGGTCGAGGCGGTGCTGGAGACGGAGGCGCTGCGGGTGGTGACGGGTGCGGCTTGATCCGGCGGAGGCGCGGGCGCGGTTCGTGGCGGCCAGGGTGGCGCGGCTGGCGACCGTGTCGGCGGAGGGACAGCCGCACCTGGTGCCGGTGACGTTCGCGGTGTCCGGGGACGAGATCGTGTTCGCGGTCGACCACAAGCCGAAGTCGACGCACGCGCTGCGGCGGCTGGCGAACATCGCGGCGAACCCGGCGGTGGCGTTCCTGGCCGACGCCTACGACGAGGACTGGACCCGGTTGTGGTGGGCGCGGGCGGACGGCACGGCGACGGTCGAGGAGCCCGGGCCGGTGCCGCTGCTGGTGGCGAAGTACCCGCAGTACGCGGAGCGGCCGCCGGAGGGACCGGTGGTGCGCACCCGCGTGACCCGGTGGAGCGGTTGGGCAGGAACCGGCCAAACCGGCCGCTGAGCGGTGGCGTGATCTCTACGATCGGCGCATGAGAACCCTGCGCGCGGCGGCGATGGTCCCGGTGTTCGTGCTGGCGGCGGCCTGCTCCGGCGAGCCTGAGGAGCCGCACACCATCGTCTACGAGGTCACCGGCACCGGGCAGATCGCGTGGATCGAGTACAAGACCGACGGCCGGAACTCGGTGCGGGACGAGGGCATCACCCCGCCGTGGACGAAGTCGTTCACGCTGCCCGCCGAGGGGACGCAGCAGCTCCAGCTGCTGATCCAGCCGGCGGGCGAGCACGACCTGTCCGCCTCGATCGAGGTCGACGGGCAGCCGCTGACGAGCAGCGCCAGCGCCGGCTCCGACGGCGGCGGAACGATGTCGCTGACCGGCGAACTGGGCGGCTAGTTGTGCTACTGACGCTGCTCGTTGAGGGCGGTGTGGGCTCGGTGGTGGTTGTAGTTGTGGAGGAAGTCGGGTACGGCGGCGGTGCGCTCGTGTGAGCTGGTGAAGGGTTGGGCGTAGGCCCATTCTTCGGCGAGGGTGCGGTTGAAGCGTTCGGCTTTGCCGTTGGTTTGGGGGCGGTAGGCGCGGGTGAAGCGCTGGTGGGCGCCGATGTCGGTGACCGCGGTGCGGAAGGCATGCGAGCGGCGGTAGGCCAGGGCGTTGTCGGTCATGATTGGTTCGATGGCGGGGATGCCGTGGGCGGCGAACACGGCGGCGGCGCGACGGAGGAAGTCGGCGCAGGTGGTGGCGGTTTCGTCGGGGTGGATCTCGGCGTAGGCCAGCCGGGAGTGATCGTCGACGGCGCAGTGCACGAACTCAAACCCCACTCGGGGCGCGCGACGGGCGGCCTTGTGCTGATCACTGCCGCGACCGTGCGCCCACCAGCCGCCGCCCTCGCGCAGCCGGCCGAGTTTCTTCACATCGACATGGACCAGCTCGCCCGGCCGGTCCCGCTCGTAACGGCGAATCGGCTCGCCGGTGGGACGGTCCAGCCAGGCCAACTTCGGCATTCGATTACGGGCCAGGATGCGATGCACGGTCGAGGCCGGCACGTCCAGGACGCCGGCGATCCTGGCGGGGCCGAGCCGGCGGTCCTGCCGCACCTGCAGGACCTCGCGCTCCACCTCCGCAGACGTTCAGGTCGGTGAAGTGTGCGGGCGACTCGGACGGTCGGCCAGCCCGGCCTCGCCCTCCTCCCGGAACCGGCGGATCCACTTGTGCCCGTTTGTGCGGGAAAGGCGTCAAGCACCTTCACCCCACACGGAGGTCTTCGCCTTGATCAACCCGACGCGCCGACCACACCGTCAACAACGTCCATGACCCCAACAGCTAGCCCTTGGCGACGAAGTCCGGCACCTCGGGCTGGCGCCGCCATGCGCCGACCAGGCCGAGGGGGTCCGGGCGCAGCAGCGAAGCCGCCGCGTAGACCGACAGCGCCAGGACCACCACGACGAACCACCAGTCGTAGAGGGCCTGCTCGCCCGTCGGGTAGTAGGCGAGCACCAGGAACGACGCCACGGCGACCACGATGGCCAGGTGCCTGCGCCGCCACGGGAACGCCGACGCGATCACGAAGCCCCAGGTCAGATACCACGGCAGGGTCGGCGGGGCGAGGATCGCGGTGGCCAGCAGCGTCATGGCCATCCGGAAGATCGCCTCGTTGCCGCCGTTGCGCGCCTTCCACCACTGCCGCACGCCGAACGCGGCCAGCGTCAGCATCGCCAGTGCGCGGGCCACCGTCACGAACGGCGACTCCGGCACGGTGATCACCAGGTTCACCAGCGTGTGCGCCAGCTGTCCGAGCCCGGTCGGGAAGTTCAGCCAGTTCGTCACCAGCGTCGGCGCCTGCAGGCCGGTCACCCAGCCCAGGTTGAACGAGCCGAGCGACACCCAGGTGCCGACCACGAACACGACCCCGAACAGGCCGACCGAGATCGCGCCGGCCTGGAAGAAGCTGCGGACCCGGCTGGGGTGGGGCAGGTGGTTGGCCCACACCCACACCAGGAACGGCAGCGCGACCGCCGCGGTCGGCTTGATCAGCATGCCGATCGTGACCAGCACGATCGCGACCGCGTGCTTGCGTTCCAGCGCGGCGAGCACGCCGATGGTCAGGAAGCCCAGCATCAGCAGGTCGTTGTGCGGGCCGCCGACGAGGTGGATGACGGTCATCGGGCTGGCGACCGCGAGCCACACGGTGATCGGCAGCTTGCCGCCGAGGTGGCGCACCAGCCGCGGCAGCGCCCACAGCATCATCGCCAGGCCGATCAGCAGCACCAGGCGCGTCACGATGACGCCGGCGATCACGTTGTCGCCGGTCAGGGCGACGACACCCTTGGCGATCAGCAGGAACAGCGGGCCGTAGGGCGCCGGGGTGGTCTGCCAGACCGGGTGCACGTTCTGCACCACGTCGCGCAGCACCTCGAGCTCGGCCGGGCCGTGCGCGTACGGGTCGAGCCCGTGCAGCAGCTGGGCGCCCTGGCCGAGGTAGGAGAACACGTCGCGGGTGAACAGCGGCGGCGAGACCAGCAGCGGCGCCATCCAGCACGCCGCGGCGACGAGGATCGGCCTGCTGCCGATGCGCCCGGCGAGCATGTAGCGGCCCAGCCGGACCCACGCCCACACCACGAGCGCGAACCCGCCGTAGAGCACCGCGTTGGCGAGCATCTGCCCGTGCCCGTAGCGGACCCAGGACAGTGGGCCGTGCCCGAGGACCGGGTCGCGGATCAGGATGCCACCGGCCCCGAGCGCGCCGATGAGGAGCAGGAGACTGCCGAGGGTGCCCATCGCGATCGTGCGGTACGGGAACCGCGAGGGCACGCGCACGCGCGCGGCCGGGTGCGCCTGCGCGGGCGCCCCGGGAGCGGGGTCAGTGGTGGTCGCCATTTCGTCCACGGAGATTACACACCGTTCCCGTGCCGGTTCGCGCCGGGAACGTCATTTCCTTGACTTGCGGGCATTCAGGACGGTAGTGAAGCTCGCGTCGTTCCTCCCGGAAGCGCCGCGAGCAGGGAGCGCGTGTACTCGTGCTCCGGGTCGAGCAGGACTTCCTCGACGGTGCCGACCTCGACGAGTTCGCCGCGGTACATCACGGCGACGCGGTCGGCGATGTTCCACGCCAGGCCGAGGTCGTGTGTGATGACCAGGCCGGCCAGCCCGAGTTCGCGGCGCAGCCGCAGCAGCAGCCCGAGGATCTCGCCGCGCACCGAGGCGTCCAGCGACGCGACGGGCTCGTCGGCGACGAGCACCCCCGGCTGCAGGGCGAGCGCGCCGGCGATGACCACGCGCTGCCGTTGCCCGCCGGAGAGCTCGTGCGGCAGCCGGTGCAGGAAGTGCTCGGCCGGGCGCAGTTCCGCGGCCTCCAGCGCTTCGGTGACGATCTGCCGCTCGTCGCCGGGCATCCGGTGGATGCGGGGCCCCTCGGCGACGGCCTCGTAGACGGTGTGCCGCGGGTTGAGCGCGCTGGCCGGGTCCTGCAGCACGAGCTGGACGTGCCGCCGGTAGGCCTTGAGCGCCGCGCCCGCCGACGGCACCGGCTGCCCGTCGTAGCGGACCACGCCGGAGGTCGGTTTCTGCAGGCCGAGCAGTGTGCGGGCGAGGGTGGTCTTGCCGGAGCCGGACTGGCCGACGAGCGCGACGATCTCGTTGCGCCGCACCTGCAGGTCCACACCGGCGACGGCGTCGATGCGGGCGCCACGCCGGTCGCGGAAGCTGACCCGCAGGTTTTCCGCGGCCAGCAGCACGTCCGGCGCGGGCGGGGTGTCCGGTTCCGGCGGCAGCGGCGCGGTGGTGGCGGGCGCGAAGCGGGCGGCCGGGTCGCCGACCGTGGGGAACGCGGCAGCCAGCGCGCGGGTGTGCTCGTGCCGCGGCGAGCGCATCACCTCGGCGGACGGGCCTTCTTCGACGATCTCCCCGCGGTACATCACGGCGATGCGCGCGCAGGTCGCGGCGAGCACGGACAGGTCGTGGCTGATCATGATCAGGCCGAGGCCGTGCTCGGCGACCAGGCGGGTCAGCAGGTCGAGCACCTGGGCCTGCACGATGACGTCGAGCGCGGTGGTCGGCTCGTCGGCGATGATCAGCCGCGGGCGGCAGGCCAGCGCCATCGCGATCATCACGCGCTGTTTCTGCCCGCCGGACAGCTCGTGCGGGTAGGCCCCGGCGCGGGACGGCGGCAGGTCCACCGACTCCAGCAGCTCGGCGACCCGGCCGTCGACGTCGGTGGCCGACGGGTCGTGCAGCCGGATCGGTTCGGCGATCTGGTCGCCGATGGTGCGGACCGGGTTGAGCGCGTGCATGGCGCCCTGGAACACCACCGACGCCTTGGCCCACCGCACCGCGCGCAGGTGCCCCCAGCGCATGGTGGTGACGTCCTCGCCGTCGAGCCGGATCTCCCCGGTGACCTTCGCGGACTTGGGCAGCAGCCGCAGCACGCTCATCGCGACCGTGGACTTGCCCGAGCCGGACTCCCCGGCGACGCCGAGGGTCTCCCCCGGCGCCAGCGTCAGGTCCACGCCGCGCACCGCCTCCACGTCCCGGTAGGCGACGCGCAGATCCTTGATCTCCAGCAGGCTCACGCGTGCTCCCCCTTCAGCCGCGGGTTGAGCACCGTCTCCAGCGCGCGGCCGGCGAGGGTGAACGACAGCACGATCACCACGATCGCCAGGCCGGGCGGGATCAGGTACCACCACGCTCCGCCGGTGACCGCGCCGGAGGACAGGGCGCGCTGCAGCATCTGGCCCCACGACGGCGCGGTCGGGTCGCCAAGGCCCAGGAAGGACAGCGTGGACTCGGCGATGATCGAGTTGCCCACCACGAGGGTGGTGTTGGCCAGCACCAGCGGCAGCACGCCGGGCAGCACGTGCTTGCCGATGACGTGCAGGTGCCCGCCGCCCAGGGCGCGGGCCCGTTCGATGTAGGGCCGCGACTCGATGGTCAGGGTCTGCGCGCGCACCAGCCGGGCCGTGGTGGGCCAGGAGGTGACCCCGACCGCGACGATGATCGTCGGCACGCCGTGCGGCAGCACGGTGGACAGCGCGATCGCCAGCACCAGCGAGGGCAGCACCAGGAAGAAGTCGGTGAACCGCATCAGCAGGCCGGAGATCCAGCCGCCGAAGTGCGCGGCGGCGATGCCGACGAGCGTGCCGATCAGCACGGACAGGATGGTCGCGGCGAACCCGACCAGCAGCGACACCCGCGCGCCCCACAACGTGAGCAGCAGGACCGAGCGGCCGTCGATGTCGGTGCCGAGCGGGAACTCGCCGCTGGGCGGCTGCAAGGGCTTTCCGGGAGCGTTGACCACGTCCAGCCCGGCCGGGTCGGTGATCACCGGCGCGAGCACCGCCAGCAGCACCACCAGCACGAGGACGCCCAGCCCGGCCAGGCCGCCGCGGTCGGCGGCGAACTCGCGCCACACCGAAGCGGCCGCGGCGCGGCGGCGCTGCCAGGCGATCGCGGCAGGCGCGGTCACTGCGCACGCACCCGGGGGTCGAGCACGCGGTAGAGCACCTCGGCGATCAGGTTCATCACGATGACCGAGCCGGCCATGACCACGAAGACTCCTTGCAGCAGCGGCAGGTCCGGCACCCGCAGCGCTTCGTAGGTGAGCAGTCCCAGCCCGGGCCAGGAGAACACGGTCTCGACCGTGACGGTGCCGGACACCACCAGGCCGAACTGCAGGAACACCAGCGTCACGGTGGGCAGCAGCGCGTTGGGCACCGCGTGGCGGCGGCGCACCAGGTCTTCGCGCAGGCCCTTGGCGCGGGCGGTGGTGAGGTACTCGGCGTTCATCTCGCCGAGCAGCGACGACCGCATGACCAGCATGTACTGGGCGTAGATCACCGCGAGCAGCGTGACGCACGGCAGCACCAGGTGGTGGGCGACGTCGAGCAGCTGCGGGAAGAACTCCGGCGGGGTGTCCGGGGAGCGCATGCCGCCGCTGGGGAACACCCCCTGCGTGGCGATGAGCAGCAGCAGGCCCAGCCAGAACTGGGGCATCGACCACAGCGTCAGCGCGATCCCGGTGTGGGTGCGGTCGAACAGGCTGCCCCGCCGCCACGCCGCGCGCACGCCGAGCCACAGCCCGAGCGCCACGGCCAGCACGGTGGCGGTGCCGACGAGCAGCAGCGTGGGGCCGAGCCGCTCGCCGATGAGCGCGCTCACCGGCCGGTTGTAGCCGTAGGAGGTGCCCAGGTCGCCGTGCAGCAGCCCGCCGAGGTAGTCCAGGAACTGCCGGTACAGCGGCTGGTCCACGCCGAGCCGGGCCCGCAGCTGCGCCAGCTGCTCCGGGCTGGTGGGCCGGTCGCGGGTCAGGGTGGTGACCGGGTCGCCGGGGATCATCCGGAACAGCAGGAAACCCAGCGCGACGACGAGCAGCAGGCTGCCGATCGCGCCGCCGAGCTTGCCGAGCAGGAACCGGGCGGTGCCGGTGCCGCGGCGGGGCTCGTCGAGCTCCGCCGCGGCGGTGGAGAGCGCGTTCGTCACGCCTACTCCTGGTCGTCGGCGGACTTGCGGCGCCGCCCGGCCGCCGTGCCCGCGATGGCCAGGACGACCACGACACCGGCGCCGATCGCGATCCAGGCGCCGCTGGACAGGCCGCCGCTGGAGGACGAGCCGCCCTCGGCCGGGGTCGCGCCGTAGAAGCCCCAGTAGCCGCTCTGCTCCATGATCTGGCCGGTGCCCGCGGGCTGCTTGGTGAAGCTCGCGAAGTTGTCCGAGCGGTAGGCCTCGAGCACGTTGTCGTAGTCCAGCACGATGCTGGGCACCTGGGTGTAGTAGCGGGCCTGGGCCTGCTTCACCAGGTCGGCACGCTTGGCCGGGTCGAACTCGGTGCTCTCGGCGGCGTAGAGGCGGTCGAACTCGGGGTCGCAGAAGAACGAGGTGCTACTGCTGCTGCCCGCCACCGCGGGCAGGGCCGCGCAGGTCTGCTTGGACAGGATGTAGTCCGGGTCCGGGCTGGTGCCCCAGCCGGAGAAGGCGAGGTCGTAGGTGCCGTTGTTGGTGCGCTCGTCGACCTCGTTGTCGGAGACCAGCTGCTTGGTCGCCTTGATGCCGATCGCGCCGAGCCAGCTGACCACGTAGTCGGAGGCGCGCTGGGCGAAGTCCTCGCTGGCGCGGCCGAGCAGGCGCAGCTCGATGGGCTTGCCGTCCGGGCCGATCCGGGTGCCGTCGGCGCCGCGCGGGTATCCGGCCTGGTCGAGCTGGGCGTTGGCGGCCGCCGGGTCGAAGTTGTAGCGCTCGTTCGCCGCGGGCTCCCAGTGGTAGGCCGGGAAGGAGGCGGGCACGATGCCGCCGCCGGTCTGGCCGTAGCCGCCGAGCACCTTGTCCACCAGGGTCTGCGGGTCCAGTGCGCGGGCGATGGCCTGCCGCACGCGGACGTCCTTGAGCACCGGGTTGCCGTCGCCGATCGGCTGGCGGGACTGGGTCTGGGCGCCGTGGTTGACGATGATCTCGCGGTAGCGGCGGCCGATCGCCTGGTTCGTGGTGATGCCCTCGGCGTTCTTCAGCGTGTCGAACTGGGTCGAGGTGAGCCGGTTGACGAAGTCGACCTCGTCGTTCTTCAGCGCGTTGACCGCGGCCTCGGAGTTCTTGTAGCTGATGAACTGCAGCTCGTCGATCTTGGCGCGGCCGCGCCAGTAGTCCGGGTTGGCCTTGAGCCGGACCAGCTCGTTGGGCCGGTACTCGGTGATCAGGAACGGGCCGTCGCCGACGCCGACGACGGGCACCGAGTCGGTGGCCGGGTCGGTCATGTTCGGCTGGTTCGCCCAGATGTGCTCGGGCACGATCGGCACGTCCAGCGCGGTCATGCTGGCCTGCGGGGTCTTCGTCTTGATGACCAGGGTGCGGTCGTCGGTGGCGGTGACCGACTCGAAGTTCTCGACGTAGGTGCCGTTGGCTTCCTGGGCGTTCTCGTCGGTCATGATCCGCGTGAACGTGTAGGCGGCGTCCTTCGCGGTGACCGGCTGCCCGTCGGACCACTTCACGCCGTCCCGGATCTTGTAGGTCCAGGTGAGCTTGTCCGGCGAGGTGGACCAGGACTCGGCCAGGCCCGGCGCGGGGGTGTTGTCCTCGGCCGAGGGCAGGGTGAGGAACTCCCAGGTCATGCGCCCGACCATGGTGCTGGAGGCGAACGAGGCGAGGAACGGGTTCAGGTGGTCGATCTCCTGCACCAGCGCCACGCGCAGCACCGTGCCGCTCTGCTGCTGCGCCTGGGCCGCGGGCACGAACGGGCCCGCCACCAGCGCCGCGGCGGCCACCGCCGCGCCTGCCCGCGTTCGTCTCGGGAAACGCATCCCCACAGGTCCCACCTCTCTGGCTGATTCCGAAACCGGAAAGTAACCACTTCCAAGCACGTGGAGTCAACGACTCACGAGTGGTGTTGCCGAGCCGTGACGTAAGGTCTGGACCATGCGGATCTTGATCTCGGCGGACATGGAGGGCGCCACCGGCGTCACCTGGACCGACGACGTCGTCCCCGGCACCGAGCAGTGGCAGCGCTTCCGCCGTCTGTTCACCGGGGACGTCAACGCCGTGGTCCGCGGCCTGCACGCGGGCGGCGCGAGCGACGTGCTGGTCAACGAGGCGCACTCGTCGCAGCGCAACCTGCTGCTGGAGGACCTGGACGACCGGGCCCGCCTGCTCACCGGGCGGCACAAGCCGCTGTCGATGATGCAGGGCATCGACTCCGGCGTGGACGGGGTGGTGTTCCTGGGCTACCACGCCGGGGCGGGCGCGGACGGGGTGCTGTCGCACACCTACCTGGAGAACCAGATCACCGGGGTGTGGCTGGACGGGGTGCCCGCCAGTGAGGGCCGCCTCAACGCCGCCCTGGCCGCCGAGCACGGGGTGCCGGTGCTGCTGGTGTCCGGCGACGACCGGACGTGCGAGGACGCCGCCGACTACGCGCCGGGCGCGCGCCTGGTCGCCGTCAAGGAGTGCGTGAGCCGCTACGCCGCGATCTGCCTTCCCCCGTCGCGGACCGCCGAGATGCTGAGCGCGGCCGCACGGGCGAGCATGGACCGTGCGGTGCGGGCGCCGGGTGCGGCCGCCGCGCACCGCATCGAGGTCGAGTTCGACGCGAGCCACCTGGCGCAGGCCGCCGCGGTGGTGCCGACCGTCGAGCAGACCGGTGTGCGCCGGGTCGGGTTCGACGCGGCAACGATGACCGAAGCGATGAAGGCGTTCAAGGTGGTCACGGCGATCGCCGCGGGCGCGGTGCAGGGGAAGTATGGCTAACGTCGAGAGTCTGTGCGCGCAGCTGCTGCGGTTCGACACCACCAACCGCGGCCACGGCGACGCCGAGGGTGAGCGGGACGCGGCGGAGTTCGTCGCGGGCGTGCTCGCCGGCGCCGGTCTCGAACCGGTGGTGCTGGAGTCCGCGCCGCGGCGCACCAACGTGGTCGCCCGGCTCCCCGGCGCCGACCCCACGCTGCCGGCGCTGCTCGTGCAGGGGCACCTGGACGTGGTGCCCGCCGACGCCGCGGACTGGACGGTGCCGCCGTTCGCCGGCGAGGTCCGGGACGGCTACCTGTGGGGCCGGGGCGCGGTGGACATGAAGGACTTCATCGCGATGGTGCTGACCGCGGTGGCGGACGGGCTGCGGCCGCGGCGCGACCTGGTGCTGGCCTTCGTGGCCGACGAGGAGGACCGCGGCGAGTACGGGGCGCACTGGCTGGCCGACGAGCACCGCGAGCTGTTCGAGGGGTGTGTGGCCGCGATCAGCGAGTCCGGCGGCTACACCTACCACGTGCCCGCGGCCGACGGTTCGGTGAAGCGGCTCTACCCGGTGGGCACGGCCGAGCGGGGCACCGCGCACATGCGGCTGACGGCGCGGGGCCGGGCCGGGCACGCTTCGCGGCCCAACCACGAGAACGCGGTGGTGCGGTTGATCGAGGCGCTGAACCGGATCGCCGCGCACGAGTGGCCGGTCACGCTGACGCCGACGGTGGAGGCGTTCCTGGTCCGCACCGGCGAGGCGCTCGGCGTCGAGGTGGATCTGTCCGATGTGGAGGGCACGATGGCGCGGCTGGGCCCGGCGGCGAAGCTCGTCGAGCCGACCATCCGCAACAGCACCACCCCGACGATGCTGGACGCCGGGTACAAGGTGAACGTGATCCCGAGCCTGGCGCAGGCCCAGATCGACACCCGGACCCTGCCGGGCACCGAGAAGCAGTTGCTGGACCAGCTCGACGAGCTGCTCGGGCCGGACGTCACGCGCGAGTTCGTGGCACGCCAGCCGGCCGTGCAGGCGCCGGTGGACTCCCCGTGGTTCACCGCGATGGCCGAGGCGCTGCGGTCGCAGGACCCCGAGGCGGTCGTGGTGCCGTACTGCATGGGCGGCGGCACGGACGCCAAGGCGTTCAGCCCGCTGGGCATCGCCTGCTACGGCTTCGCGCCACTGTGGCTGCCCGAGGGCTTCGAGTACCGGGCGATGGCGCACGGCGTGGACGAACGGGTGCCGCTGGAGGGGCTACACTTCGGGAAGCGCGTGCTGGAGCACTTCCTCACTCACTGCTGAGTGGGCAGAGCGTCCCTCGTGGGTGGCTCGCGTAAGACGGTGCGGGTGGCGGCTCCTCCCGCCAGCCCGCCACCCCTCGCGGTCGCGCTCCGCGCGGGAGCGCCCCCACCCCGTCGGCGCTGTCCTCGCCAGGATCCGCCACAGCCGCTCAAAGCCACAGCCTCACTCCCCCAGCAGGGCCGTGGCGAGGAGGGCGACCGTGCGGTCCTCGTCGTCGGTCAGTTGCCGCAGTACGGCGTGTGCGAGCGGTGGTGGTATCTCGGCGAGTGCCTGGGTCAGGCGGAGCCGCACCGCGGAGTCCGTGGCGTGCGCGGCGAGTTCACCGGTGAGCGCGCTCATCACCGGCTCCGCGTGCCCGGGGTCCAGCGCCAGCGCACCCAGCGCCTCCGCCGCCTCGACGTCGCCGTCACCGGACACCACCATGCCCAACAGCGCCGGCACCGCTGCCGCGACGCCGGACCGGCCCAGTGCCAGCGCCGCGTGCCTGCGCACGATCCCGTCCGGGTCCTTCAGTGCTCCGGTCAGCGCCTCGGTCGCCTCGTCCCCCGGCATCTCCGCGATCGCCAGCACCGCGCGGCGCCGGACTTCGACGTCGTCGGCCCGCAGGCCGGGCACCAGGCTGGCCACCCCGTCGCCGCCGGCGCGCGCGAGTGCCCACCGCAGCGCGCCGGCCACGTTCGCGTCGGGTTCGGCCAGTACCGCCTCGGCCAGCAGTTCGGCGGGCACCGGCACGGCCTCGGTCAGCGCGGCCTGCTGCCGTCGCGCCGCGTAGGGCGAGTTCAGCCCGTGCAGCAGCTCCACGATGCGCAGCACGTCCGGCCAGCCCGACGGCGCGGAGGCGTCGACCGCGCGGAGCCGCTCCAGCAGCTCCTGCTCCCGCCGGATCCGGTCCTCGGTCCGCCGGATGAGGTCGGCGACCAGTGTGGACGGTGTGAACCCGGGATCCGCCAGCGCACGGCCGATCTGCCGCAGCGACAGCCCGAGGGACCGCAGGCTCTCCACGTGGAAGATCCGGCGGATGTCCTCGTCCGAGTACTCCCGGTAGCCCCCGACCGTGCGGCCGGTCGGGCGCACCAGCCCGAGGGTGTCGTAATGCCGCAGCATCCGGGTGCTCACCCCCGAGCGGCGCGCCACTTCGCCGATCAGCACGACGTGCCCGCCGCGCGTTCCGGGCCGAGCGCGGCCACCCGCTTCGCCTCCTCGACGTCCAGGGCGAACCCCGCGTCCGGGTCACGCAGGAGCCGCTGCGTGGCGCGGGCGTGCGCGCGCACCACCGGGTCCGGGTTCGCCAGCCCCGTCCGCAGGGCCGGCTCGGCCACGTCGCCGAGCGCGACGAGCGCCCGGCTGAGGCTCAGCTGCACGGCCCGGTCGCCCCGGCCCAGCTGTGCGGCCAGGTCGTCGGCGAGCGCGGCGCGCTCCTCGTCGGGCACCAGGACGACCGCGGCCCGCCACGCGCTGCGCGCGACCTCGTCGTCGGCGTCGTGCAGCAACGCGCGGGTGATCGCGGGCCACGCGCTCCGGTCCCCGATCTTGGACAGGGTGTGCAGCGCCTGGCTGCGTGCCTGAGCCCGCCCGGACGTGAGCTCGGCGAGGAGCCGGGGCACCGTGATCTCCGCGGGCAGCCGGGTCAGCGCCCAGGTGAGCATGTCGCGGACGAAGAAGTCCGGCTCGACCGCGCTGCGGGCCACCAGCTCGCCGAGGAGACCGGGGTCGGGGTGCGTGCCTGCCGCCAGCGCGGCCTTGAGCCGCGTGGACGGGTTCCCGGCGCTCAGGGCGCCGAGCAGGTCGCGGTGTGTCGGGTTGATCGGAACCACCTCCGCGTCCCAGTGAAGACCTTGTCACAGTGTCAACGTCAAGCGCGCCGGACGCTGACGCCGGTCAGGACCGAATCCACCAGCCGCGCCAGGTAGCGCCGGTCCGCGCTGCCGCCGCAGAGCAGCAGGTGGAACCACAGCGCGCCCGCGAGCAGGTCCACGACCAGGTCCGCGTCGCCGTCCGCCGCCAGCTCGCCCCGTTCCACGGCCCTGGTGAAGACCGGGTGGTCGCGGGTGAGCCGGCCGGTGAAGAACGCGCTGGTCGCTTCGGCGAGGAGCGGGCGACCCGGCACGGCGGCCAGCACCGCCGCGGTCGCCGGGCGGGTCAGCAGCCGGGACAGGCGGGTGGCCACGGCGAGCAGGTCGCCGCGCAGGCTGCCGGTGTCGGCGACGGGGAAGTCCAGCAGCGCCGAGCCGGTCACGGCCGCGGCGAGCAGTTCGTCCTTCGACGACCACCAGCGGTAGAGGGTCGTCTTGTGCACGCCCGCGCGCTGGGCGATCGCCTCGATGGTGAGCCCGTCGTAGCCGTGCTCGGTGAGCAGGTCGAGGGTCGCGGCGAAGATCTCCTGGACCCGGCGGGGCCCGGCACCGGTCGGCATGGCCTCACCCTAACCGCAACGCGACGGTGCGTTGCATTGCAACGGTCCGTTGCGTTCCACGGCGGCGCTGATCAGGCTAAACCTGGGGCGGCCGATCGCGGTGCGGGATTCACCCGTCCCTGTCCGGTTTGGGCCAGCTTTGGCGTGGCCGCTTGACGGTGCCCCGGCCCGCGCGTTTCGCTGCCTGACATGGTCCGAACCATTCGCGCGCTGGCCGTCGCCCTGCTGATGACCGGTCTGGTCGCCGCGCCGCCCGCGGGAGCGGAGGCACCGGTGCGGTTCGCGTCGTCGTTCGAAGCCGGCCAGCCCGAGCCGGACTGGGTGGACACCGTGGAGACCGGGCCGGACGGCCGCCCGCTCACCTCGGGCGTGAACGGCGCGAACGGCTCGGCCATCCCGGGCGACGTGCGCGGCCGTGCCACCGGCGCGACCGCGAGCGCGGAGAACACCGGCGCAGGCGAGGTCGCGCTGAACGTGCTCGACGGCAGCCCGGAGTCCAAGTGGCTCGCCTTCGCCCCCACCGGCTGGGTGCAGATCGAGTTCGCCGAGCCGGTCGCCATCACCCGCTACGGCCTGACCTCGGCGAACGACGCCCCGGAACGGGACCCCCGGGACTGGACCCTGCAGGGCTCCGACGACGGCGCCACCTGGACCACAGTGGACAGCCAGAGCGGCCAGACGTTCGGCGACCGGCTCGAGGCCAGGGAGTTCCGCCTCGCCGCCACCGCCACGCACCGCTTCTACCGGCTGGACATCACCGCCAACGGCGGCGCGGACATCGTCCAGCTCGCCGAACTGCTGCTCGCCGACGACCAGCCGGCCCCGCCGCCGCTGCCCGCCATGCGGTCCTACCCGGACAGCGGCCCGCCCGCCGGCTACACCAGCAAACCGCGCGCCGGGTTCACCGGGCTGCGTGCCTTCCACTACGTCGGCACCCAGACCGCGCCGCACGGCTACTCCTACAACAAGGTGTTCGACGTGCGGATCCCGGTGCGCGCCGACACCGAGCTGTCCTACACCGTGTTCCCCGAGCTGACCGGCAACGACCTGAAGTACCCGAGCACGAACGTCTCGGTCGACCTGGCCTTCACCGACGGCACCTACCTGTCCACCCTCGGGGCGGTGGACCAGTACGGGTTCCCGCTCAGCCCCCGCGGGCAGGGCGCGGCCAAGTCGCTCTACGCCAACCAGTGGAACCTGGTGCGCTCGGCGATCGGCACGGTCGCCCGCGGCAAGACCGTCGCGCGGATCCTGATCGCCTACGACAACCCGAACGGCGCCGCCTCGTTCAACGGCTGGTTCGACGACATCACGCTCGGGCCCGCCGCGCCGCAGGCCCGCGTCACCCGCCTGTCCGACCACGTGCTCACCACCCGCGGCACGAACGCCAACGGCACGTTCTCCCGCGGCAACAACTTCCCCGCCACCGCGGTGCCGCACGGCTTCAACTTCTGGACCCCGGTCACCGACGCCGGTTCGCTGAACTGGCTCTACCGCTACCAGGAGGGCAACAACGCGCAGAACCGGCCCGCGCTGCAAGCGCTGTCGCTGTCCCACGAGCCGAGCCCGTGGATGGGCGACCGGCAGACCTTCCAGGTGATGCCCTCGGCCGCCGCCGGCGTGCCGGACGCGAACCGGGCCGCACGGGCACTGTCGTTCGACCACGCCAACGAGACCGCCAAACCGCACTACTACGGCGTGACGTTCGACAACGGCGTCAAGGCCGAGATCGCGCCCGCCGACCACGCGGCGGCGTTCCGGTTCACCTTCCCCGGCGGCGACGCGAACCTGATCTTCGACAACTTCGACGACGCCGGCGGCCTCACCCTCGACCCCGCCACGGGCACACTGTCCGGGTTCACCGACGTGCGCAGCGGCAACTCCGCGGGCGCGGGCCGCATGTTCGTCTACGCGGCCTTCGACCGGCCGGTCACCGGCGGGGACATGCTGCCCGGCGAGGGACGGGACCACGTGCGCGGCTACCTGAAGTTCGACCCGGGCCGCGGCGGCGTCGTGGGCATGCGGATCGCGACCTCGCTGATCAGCGTCGACCAGGCGAAGCGCAACCTGGAGCAGGAAATCCCGGCGGGCACGGCGTTCGAGACGGTCCGCTCGGCCGCGCAGGCCGCGTGGGACCGCAAGCTCGGCGTGATCGAGGTCGAAGGCGCCAGCCGGGACCAGCTGACCACGCTCTACTCGAACCTGTACCGGCTGTTCCTCTACCCCAACTCCGGGTTCGAGAACGTCGGCACCACGCGCAGCCCGCGCCCCGCCTATGCGAGCCCGGTCTCGCCCAAGGCCGGGCCGGACACGCCGACGCACACCGGGTCGAAGGTCGTCGACGGCGAGATCTACGTCAACAACGGGTTCTGGGACACCTACCGCACCACCTGGCCCGCCTACGCGCTGCTCACGCCGGACGTGGCGGGCCGGATGATCGACGGGTTCCTCCAGCAGTACCGCGACGGCGGCTGGGTCGCGCGCTGGTCCTCCCCCGGCTACGCGAACCTGATGACCGGGACCAGCTCCGACGTCGCCTTCGCCGACGCCTACCTCAAGGGCGTGCGGGCCTTCGACGTCCAGGCGGCCTACGACGCGGCGATCCGCAACGCCACGGTCGCCCCGCCCAACGAGAACGTCGGCCGCAAGGGCCTGGAGCAGTCGATCTTCCTCGGCTACACGCCGACCTCGACCGGCGAGGGCATGTCATGGGCGATCGAGGGCTACCTCAACGACTTCGGCATCGCGATGATGGCGCAGAAGCTGGCCGACGAGGCCGCGCCGGACGATCCGCGCCGCCGCGAGTACGCCGAGAACGCCGAGTACTTCCGCGGCCGCGCGCAGAACTACGTGCACATGTTCGACCCGGCGGTCGGGTTCTTCCAGGGCCGCTCCGCCGACGGCGCGTTCCGCGTCCCGCCCGGCCAGTACGACCCGCGCGAGTGGGGCCACGACTACACCGAGACCAACGGCTGGAACATGGCCTTCACCGTGCCGCAGGACGGGCAGGGGCTGGCGAACCTCTACGGCGGCCGCGACGGGCTCGCGCGGAAGCTGGACCAGTTCTTCGCCACGCCGGAGACCGCCGGGTTCCCCGGGGCGTACAACGGCCTGATCCACGAGATGCGGGAGGCCAGGGACGTGCGGATGGGCCAGTACGGCCACTCCAACCAGCCCTCCCACCACATCGCCTACATGTACGACTTCGCCGGGCAGCCGTGGCAGACGCAGGCCAGGGTGCGGGAAGCGCTGTCCCGGCTGTACCTGGGCAGCGAGATCGGGCAGGGCTACCCCGGCGACGAGGACAACGGCGAGATGTCGGCGTGGTACGTGTTCAGCGCGCTCGGGTTCTACCCGCTGCGGATGGGCAGCCCGGAGTACGCGGTCGGGTCGCCGCTGTTCACCAAGGCGACGGTGCACCTCGCGGGCGGCCGGGACCTGGTGATCAACGCGCCGAAGAACAACGCCCGCAACGTCTACGTGCAGGGGCTGCGGGTCAACGGCCGGACGTGGAACTCGACGTCGCTGCCGCACGACGTGATCGCGGGCGGCGGCACGCTGGACTTCGCGATGGGCCCGAGCCCGTCGCGCTGGGGGGCGACGGAGGTCCCGCCCTCGCTCACGACGGGCGACTCGCCGCCCCAGCCGCCCGCGGACCTGACGACGCCCGGCGGGCCGCTGTTCGACAACACCTCGGCCACTCAGGCGCGCCCGCTGGAGACGGTCGACTGTCCGGTCCCGGGCCCGGTGACCGCGACGTTCTACACGCTCACCTCGGCCAAGGAGGCGGGGGACCCGAGCGCGTGGGTGCTGGAGGGCTCGGCCGACGGGCAGACCTGGACACCGCTGGACAGCCGCTCCGGGGAGACGTTCACGTGGCGGCAGCAGACGCGGGCGTTCAAGATCGCCGAGCCGGGCGCGTACGCCCACTACCGGCTGCGGATCACGAGCAGCACAGGCGGCGCCGCGGGATTGGCGGAGGTGGAACTGCTCGGCACGAAGTGAGAGCGGGGTGGGCGGTGATTGCCGCGCCCGGTCCGCGCCGGCGGTGCTCGGCAGAAGATGCTGGGGCGGGTGGTGCCAAGTGATTGTCGCGCCGGCGAGGCGCCGCCACTGGTGGATCCGCGCCACCGCGGACGCCCGCCCGGCTGGCCCCGCTCGGCGGCACGTGACTGCCGCGCCTGCCCCACCGACGTGCCCCGGATTGTCCAGCTTGGAACTGCTCGGCGGGAAGGGAGCGGGGCGGCCGGTTACGGTAGGCGACGTGACCCGGACCCACTTCTTCTCCTCGTTCGAGGACGGTGATCCGCGGCCCATCTCCGGCGCGGTCGTGACCGTCGGCTCCGGGCCGGGGCGGGCGCCCGCGGCCAAACCCGGCGTGGGGTTCACGGGGGTGCGCGCCGCCCGCTACACGGCGGACCAACCCGCCCGTCAGGTGCTGTTCGAAGTGGACTTCGAGATCGGCGCCGACACCCGACTGTCCTATGTGGTGTTCCCGGAGTCCGATGCCGGGCCGAGCTGGCGCAGCACCTTCGTCGCACTGGCCGTCGAGCTGGACGACGGCACCCTGATCGGGGGGTCGGCGCTCGACGCGGGCGAGTCCAAGACCCTCTACCTCGACCAGTGGAACCTCGTGCGCCACCCGCTCGGCGAGGCCGCGGGCCGCCGGGCTCGGGCCGTCGTGTTGCTCGCCGAGCCGTCGCCGGGTGAGCCGGTGTCGGGCTGGGTCGACGACGTCGCGATCGCCGGCGCGCCACCCGAAGGCCCGCGGGACCCGGTCGACTGGGTGCGCACCACGCGCGGCACCCACTCCAGCAACGAGTTCTCCCGCGGCAACACCTTCCCGGCCACCGCGATGCCGCACGGCTTCAACTTCTGGACCCCGGTGACCGACGCCGGGTCACTCGACTGGCTGTACGAGTACCACCGGCGCAACAACGCACAGAACCGCCCCGAGCTGCAGGCCTTCGCGGTCAGCCACCAGCCGAGCCCGTGGATGGGCGACCGGCACCCCTTCCAATTCCTGCCGGGAATCGGTCCGGTCACCGCGGACCGGAAGGCGCGGGCACTGGCGTTCTCCCACGACAACGAGACCGACCGGCCGCACCACTACGGGGTGCGCTTCGACAACGGCATCACCGTCGACCTCGCACCCACCGACCACGCCGCGCTCATCCGCTTCAGCTTCCCCGGCGAGGGCGGGTGGGTGCTGTTCGACAACGTCAACCGGCGCGGCGGCCTGCGCGTCGACCCGGCGCGCGGGGTGGTCACCGGGCACACGTGGGCACGCAGCCGCCTGTCCGTCGGCGCGCGCCGGATGTTCGTGTACGGCACCTTCGACCGGGCAGCCACAGGCGGCCGCCGCCTGCGCTGGCCCAACACCGGCTACCTGTCCTTCGACACACCGAAGGTCGAGCTGCGGATCGCGACCTCCCTGATCAGCCTGGAGCAGGCGCGCCGCAACCTCGAGCAGGAGATCCCGGCAGGCACCACCTTCGAGCAGGTCCGCGAGCGGGCGCGGGCGGCGTGGCAGGAGGTGCTGGGCCGGGTCGAGATCGACGGCGCCACCCCGGACGAGCTGACCACCTTCTACTCCGGCCTGTACCGGCTGTTCCTGTACCCGAACTCGTCCCACGAACAGACCCCGCGCGGAGTCCGTCACGCCAGCCCGGTGCGGCGCCGCTGGTGGCCGAGCACCCGCACCCGGACCGGGGCGAAGGTCGTGGACGGCCCGATGTCGGTCAACCACGGCTTCTGGGACACCTACCGCACGGTGTGGCCCGCGCTCGCGTTGCTGGCGCCGCGACGCTGCGGGGAGCTGATCGAGGGGTTCGTGCAGCAGTTCCGCGAGGGCGGCTGGATCGCGCGCTGGTCCTCCCCCGGCTACGCGAACCTGATGACCGGCACCAGCTCCGACGTCGCCTTCGCCGACGCCTACCGCAGAGGCGTGCGGAACTTCGACGTGCACGCCGCCTACGACGCCGCGCTGCGCAACGCGACCGTCACCCCGCCCGGCCGCAGCGTCGGGCGGCAAGGCCTGCGAGAGTCGATCTTCCTCGGCTTCACGCCGCTGACCACGCACGAGGGCCTGTCCTGGGCGCTGGAGGGCTGCCTCAACGACTTCGGCCTCGCCGCGCTCGCCGAGGAGCTGGGGCACACCGACGACGCCCGCTACTTCCGGCAGCGCGCCGCGCAGTACGTCAACCACTTCGACCCGGCCACCGGGTTCTTCCAGGGCCGTCACCGCGACGGCCGGTGGCGCTTGGCGCCGGAACACCACGACCCGGCCCGGTGGGGCTTCGACCAGCCGGAGACCAACGCCTGGAACACCGCGTTCTCCGTGCCGCACGACGGCGCAGGCCTGGCCGCGCTGCTCGGCGGCCGCGCGGCGCTGGAGTCCAAACTGGACATGTTCTTCGCCACCCCGGAGACGGGCCGCGTCCCGGGGTCCTACGGCGGGATCATCCACGAGATGACCGAGGCGCGGGACGTCCGGCTCGGCCAGTACGGGCACTCGAACCAGCCCAGCCACCACATCCCGTGGATGTACTGCCACGCCGGCGCCGCGGCCAAGACGCAGGCGATCGTCCGGGAGGTGCTGACCCGCTGCTACCTGGGCAGCGAGATCGGGCAGGGCTACCCGGGCGACGAGGACAACGGCGAGATGTCCGCCTGGTACGTGCTCGCCGCGCTGGGCCTGTACCCGCTGGCGCCGGGCAACCCGGGTTACGTGCTGACCGCGCCGCTGTTCGAGCGGGCCCGGCTGCGCCAGGAGAACGGGCGGACGGTGACGATCAGCGCCCCCGGCCGCGGGCCCTACGTGCGGGGCGTGACGATCGACGGCAAGCCGCACCACTCGACCTGGCTGCCGCACGCCGACCTGATCACCGCCGGCCACCTGGAGTTCGACGTCACGGAAACCCCCACCGGCTGGGGTGATCCACCGCCGTCACTGGGCGCGCACCCGCTGGCCGACGTCACCGGCGCCGGCAGCTGCGACGACGGCACCGACGTGACCCCGCTGTTCGCCGACACCACCGCCACCCAAGTCACGTTCCGCTCGCGCACCCCGGTGATCGAGTGCACCGTCGGCGAACCGGCGCGGGTCGAGCTCTACACCCTGACCTCCGCCGCCCGCGGCGGCGACCCGCGCGACTGGGTGCTGGAAGGCACCACCGACGGGGAGTCGTGGGTGCGGCTGGACGAGCGTCGCGGCGAGCGGTTCCGGTGGCGGCGGCAGACCCGCCCGTTCTCCATCGCCGAGCCCGGCACGTACCGTGCCTACCGGCTGCGGATCACCGCGGCGACCGGGCGGCGGACCGCGCTGACCGAATGGGAACTGCTCGGGGGCCGTGCATGAGGGTGTGGAAGGTGGCCCAGGACCGGCTGGTCGCCGCCGATCCGGGGCTGGTGCGGTTGCGGCTGGCCGGGATCGCGGTGGGCGGGATCGTGTTGTCGATCCTGGTGCTGCTCCTGCTCGGCCGCCCGATCCCGACGATCATGGTGGCCAGCATCGCGGCGATGAACTCGGCGTTCAGCGTCAACGACAAGACGCCGAAGGACCAGGCGATCACGCTCGTGCTGGTCATGCTGTGCGGGTCGGCCTCGCTCACCGTCGCCGCGTTCGGCGCCACCGCTCCCCCGCTGGACAGCGTGCTGTTCGTGCTGCTGATCTTCCTCGCGGTCTACGCGCAGCGGTTCGCGCCGCGCGGCACCGCGATGGGCGCGCTGTCGTTCTTCATGTTCTTCTTCGCGATGTTCCTCGCGATCCACCCGCGCCAGCTGCCCGAATACATCCTCGCCCTGGCGATCGGGCTCGCCGCGAACGCCGTGATGCGGTTCGCGGTGCTGCGGCGGCGCCCGGAGGGCGAGCTGCTGCGGGCCCGCCGCGCGTTCCGCGCCCGGATCAGCGCCGTGGTGCGGGCCGCGGCCGCGTGCCTGGCCAGCGGCGGCAGCGAGTGGCGGATCAACCAGCTGCGCAAGGCCGACACCCGCCTGCACGAGGCCGTCCTGATGATCGAGGACACCATCGGCGACCTGTTCGACGAGACCGGCACGCAGCTGCTGCGCCGCCGCCTGCTCGCCGTGGAGCTGGCCTGCCAGTGGCTCGCGATCACCGTGCGCCGCGCCGCCGAGGAGGGCGCGCTGCCGGAGGCGGTCCGCGACGACCTGATCGCGAGCCTGCTGCGGCTGGACTCTCTGATCGAGCGCGATCCCCGCGATCTGCCGGTGATCAGCGACACCGAGGAGTTCAGCAAGATGCTGGTCGCCGGCAGCCGGCTCGCCGAGCGCACCGAACCCGGCGACGAGGTGCGCCGCGCGATCGCCGAGCTGGCGCTGGCCGACGTCAACGCGCAGCGCGTCGCCGAGAAGGACTACTCGGCCGAGACCGAACTGCCCGAGGAGGAGACCGAAGAGGAGCCCAAGAAGGTCCTCGCCTACGACAACCGCACCCGCAGCGCGATCCAGGCGATGGTCGGCGGCGGGCTCGCCGTGCTCGGTGGCGAGTTCATCTCCGACTCCCGCTGGTACTGGGCGGTGCTGACGGTGTTCGTGGTGTTCCTCAACACCAGCACCGCGGGCGCGACGTTCGTGAAGGGGTTCCGCCGCGTCACCGGCACCCTGGGCGGGATCTTCGGCGGGATGCTGCTGGCGCTGCTGGTCACCGGCAACACGGTCGCCACGGTGGTGCTGATCCTGGTGTGCGTGTTCTGCCTGGTCTACGTGGCGCGGGTGTCGCAGCTGCTGATGGCCTTCTTCATCACCTGCATGCTGGGCCTGCTCTACAGCCTGCTCGGCACGTTCAGCGTCGAGGTGCTGTGGGTGCGGGTGGCCGAGACCGCGATCGGCGCGGCCGCGGGCCTGATCGCGGCGGTCCTGGTGGTGCCGGTGCGCACCCGCACCGTGATGGTGTCCGACATCGACGACGCCCTGACGGACCTGTGCGAGTTCCTGGCCGGCGCGGAGGCGCTGCTGTCCGGGCGGGAGAACGTGAACGTGATCGAACTCTCGCGCGAGCTGGACCGCTCGGTGGAGAAGGTGCGCACCACGATCGAGCCGCTGACCCACCCGATCAGCCTCGCCAGCCGCCGCGACTACGGCTGGTACGTGATGAGCACGCTGGAACGGCTGGCGTTCCGGGCGCGGCAGATCGCGGCCCGCTCCGAACCGGGCCTGCTGCCCGCCGACGACCGGCTGACCGCGGTGATCGAGCGGATCAGCCGCAACGTCGACGTGCTGCGCGACGCCCTCGACGGCGACGAGCGCGGGAAGCTGGTGCGCAACACCGCCGCGCCGGAGACCCGTGAGACGGACAACGCCCAGGCACGCTCCGTGCTCACCAGCCTGGGCCGCCTGGAGGCCGGGATCGTCGCGCTGGGCAGGGCGTTCGAGGTGCCGGTGGCCGATTCGACTCGATCGGTTCAGCAGAACGTGAGGCGACGCACCACGTCAGCGCAGGCAGAGGGCGATAGGGTCACCAGCACAAGCCAAGATTCCGTCCGCAGGAGTACGCAATGACCCAAGCCCCCGTCAACGTCACCGTAACCGGCGCCGCCGGCCAGATCGGCTACGCGCTGCTGTTCCGCATCGCGTCCGGTCAGCTGCTCGGCCCGGACACGCCGGTGAAGCTGCGGCTGCTGGAGATCCCGCAGGCGGTCAAGGCGGCCGAGGGCACGGCGCTCGAGCTGGAGGACGGCGCGTTCCCGCTGCTCGCGGGCATCGACATCTTCGACGACGCGAAGCAGGCTTTCGCCGGCGCCAACGTGGCGCTGCTGGTGGGCGCGCGCCCGCGCACCAAGGGCATGGAGCGGGCCGACCTGCTGGAGGCCAACGGCGGCATCTTCAAGCCGCAGGGTGAGGCGATCAACGCCGGCGCCGCCGACGACATCCGCGTCCTGGTGGTCGGCAACCCCGCTAACACCAACGCCCTCATCGCGCAGTCGCACGCGCCCGACGTCCCGGCCGAGCGGTTCACCGCCATGACCCGCCTGGACCACAACCGCGCCGTCGCCCAGCTGGCGAAGAAGCTGAACGCCCCGGTCAGCGAGATCAAGAAGCTGACGATCTGGGGCAACCACTCCGCCAGCCAGTACCCGGACATCTTCCACGCCGAGGTCGCCGGCAAGAACGCCGCCGAGGCCGTCAACGACGAGAAGTGGCTGGCCGAGGAGTTCATCCCGCGCGTGGCCAAGCGCGGCGCGGAGATCATCGAGGCCCGTGGCGCGTCGTCGGCCGCGTCGGCCGCCAACGCCGCCATCGACCACATCTACAACTGGGTCAACGGCACCCCCGAGGGTGACTGGACCTCGATGGCCGTGCCGTCCGACGGTTCCTACGGTGTGCCGGAGGGCCTGATCTCCTCGTTCCCGGTCGTCTGCAAGGACGGCAAGTACGAGATCGTCCAGGGCCTGGAGATCAACGAGTTCTCCCGCGGCCGCATCGACGCGTCGGTCAACGAGCTGGCCGAGGAGCGCGAGGCCGTGAAGAAGCTCGGTCTCATCTGATTTTCCTGGTGGTGCGCGGAGGGCCGGTTCCCTGACGGGGGCCGGCCCTCCGGCATTAGCGTGGTGATCATGACTGCGATCGATCCGCCGCGCGGGCTCGCCGAGCGGCTGCGCGACACCCGCGCCCGGCTGGAGGCCGACGTCGACCTGTGGGTGGCGACTTCCGGTGAGGCGGGCGTGCACCTGATCCCGCTGTCCTACCTGTGGGACGGCGCCGCGTTGCTCGTCGCCACCCCACGTGGCTCGCTCACCAGCCGGAACCTGCTGGCCGACGGCCGGGTGCGCCTGGGCCTCGGCCCGACGCGGGACGTCGTCCTCGTCGACGGCGTCGCCGAGCCGGTCGAGCCGGACGCGGCGGCGTGCGAGGCGTTCGCCGCGCGGACCGGGTTCGACCCGCGTGCGGAGACCCAGCCGTACCAGTACTTCCGGATCCGGCCGACGCGGGTGCAGGCCTGGCGGGAGGCCAACGAGCTGCCGGGACGCACCCTCATGCGCGACGGGCACTGGCTCGGCTGACCGGGCGGCGCTACCTTGCCCCGATGGGGAAGTTCATCACCATCGGCTACGGGGACAGCGCGGGCTACGAGCGGACCGCCGAGGAGGTGCGGACGGCCGCCCACGAGCACGACTCCCGGTTGCGCGCCGCCGGGGTCGAGATGGGGATCGCGGGCGAGCCGGTGCAGGTGCGCAACCACGACGCGGCCGGCACCCAGGTGACGCCGGGCCCGTTCCTGCGGTCGGACCTGCCGGTCGCCGGGTTCGCGATCATCGAGGCCGACACGCTGGAGGAGGCCACGCGGATGGTGGCCGGGACCCCGTGCGCGGTGGCGCACGGGGTGGTCGAGGTGTGGCCGCTCCAGGGCTGACCTCCGGCTAGTCGATGCCCTCGACGATGCGGAAGTCGCGCTCGACCCCGTCGGCGAGGACGGCCAGCGCCTCCTGGTAGGCCGCGCTCTCGCGCGCCGCGACGGCCTGCTCGAAGCTGTCGAACTCGACCAGGACGGTGCGCTCGGCGATCCCGGCGTCGTGCGCGACGACCCGGCCGCCGAGGATGAGGGGCCGCCCGCCCGCGGCCCGGACGGCCGGACTGGCCAGTTTGTTGTAGGCAGCCAGCTTTTCGGGGTCGGAAATGGTGCGGTACACGCTGACCCAGTAGCCCTTGGGCATGGAACCTCCAGTGTTGTGATGGGTGCTCTGACTTATGAGCGTCGGCGGGCGAGCGCGAGGCTGGTCAGCGTCGTGATCGCCATGGCGCCGATGCCGATCAGCGCCGCGGTGGTGTAAGCGCTGTCGTCGGGGAAGAGGAGGCCGGGGCCGGTGCCCGCGGCGAGGACGAGGCCGCCGAGGGCGCTGCCCAGGGAGTAGCCGACGCTGCGGACGACGTAGTTGAAGCTCATGGCGCTCGACGTCTCGCTCTTGGGGGTGACGGCCAGGATGACGCCCGGCATCGCGGCCGAGAAGCCGCCGACGCCGAAACCGAGCACGCCCATCGCCGCGAACAGTTCGGCCAGGTCCGACCGGGCCGCCGCGAACAGGGCGAACCCGCCGCCGATCACGACGGCGCTGCCGGCCAGGAGCAGGGGGTCGGCGATCCGCGTCCGCAGCCGCGGCGTGAGCTTGCCTGCGACGAACCCCAGCACCGAGAACGGGATGAGGACCAGCCCGGCGACGAAGGTCGTCAGCCCGAAGCCGTAGCCGGCGCCGGGCGGCGTCTGCGCGTACCGGGTGATGAGGGTGAGCAGGAGGTACATGCCGATCCCGCCGACGAACATGGCGAGGTTCGCCCCGGCGACCGCCGGGTGCCGCACCGCCCGCACATCCACCAGGGGCGTCCTGGTGCGCAGCTCGACGACGGCCCAGACGCAGAGCAGCACCACTGCGACGACGGCGAGTCCTGCCGCCACGGCGAGGTGCCGGCTCCACAGGTTCCGTTCGCCGGCCAGGAACAGCACCAGGAGCAGCGCGGCGGCCAGGACGATCGTGCCCGCCACGTCCAGGCGGGCGGAGCGGCCCGCGGGGGCTTCGGGCATGGAGCGCCACGCGGTCAGGAGTGCGGCGGCGGTGACGATCAGGCCGAGGCCGTAGGCGGCCCGCACCCCGCCGAGTTCGGCGAGCAGTGCGGTCAGCGGGTAGCCGACGCCGGCCCCGATGATCGAGACCACCGAGATCAGGGCGATCACGGCCGCGCCGCGCTCCTCGGGGAGGTGGTCCCGGGCCACGCCCATCATCAGCGCCGTGAGCCCGAGGCCGACGCCCTGGGCCGCCCTCCCGGCCAGCAGGCACGCGAACGGCAGCGGCAGCACGGTGAGCGCGCTGCCGGCGACGACGATCGCCAGCGTGGCGAGGATCGTGGCGCGCCGGTGCGGGCCGGCTCCGAGCCGGCCCAGGACGGGCGTGGCGACGGCGCCGCTGAGCAGCGCGACGGTCAGCGTCCACTGCGCGCTGTCGAGCGAGACGTGGAACGAGGTCGCCACGCTGGTGATGAGCGGTGTCCCGAGGCTGCCGACCGCCGCCACGACCAGAGCGATGAACATCAGGGCGGGGACCAGCAGCCGCGGCTCGGAACGCGCCGCCGGGAACGCCTTCACCGCGACCTCGCCCGGCCGATCACTTTTTCGACCCTTCGCGGTCCCGGCTTTCGAGCTCTGCCAGGTGCTTCAGCGCCGGAAGGGCCGCCACCAGCGCCTCGACTTCCTCGCCGGTCAGCTCGCCGATCAACCGCTCGAACGCGTTGACGCCGGCCTGGCGCCGCGTCCGGACGTAGGAGGCGCCGGCCTCGGTCAGGCACACCAGCGTGACCCGCTTGTCGGCCGCGTCGCCCCGCCGCTCGACCAGGCCGGCCTCCTCCATCACCCGGACCAGTGCGGTCATCGCGGGCTGGGTGACGCCCTCGATCGCGGCCAGATCGGTGATGCGCCGCGGGCCGGTCCGGTCCAGGGTGGCCAGGGTGGCGGCGGAGGTCAGGCTCATGTCCCGGGGCAGGCGTCTCACGGCGCTGGTGGCCAGGCCGTAGAGGGCGGCCCCGATGGCGGCAGCCGCGCCGGGAGCGGTGTCTTGACGGCTCACGGCAGAAGCATAGCATCTTTATATACATCGTTTATGTAAGTTGTCGTCCAGCCCACCTTTTCGTTGTGGGAGAAGGGATTTTGTGCCCTCTCCGGCTCGCGGATAGCGTCGGATTCATGGAGTGGAGCTTGAAGCCGGCCGAGGAGCTGGCTGCCGCGTTGCGTGCCGGTGCGGTGTCCTCAGTGGAACTGACCGACGAGGCCATCGACCGCATCGAGCGCGAGGACAAGGCGGTCAACGCGATCTGCGTGCCGGACTTCGACCGCGCGCGAGCCGCCGCGCGCGCCGCGGACCGGGCTCGCGCCCGCGGCGAGGACCGGCCGCTGCTCGGGATTCCGGTGACGGTCAAGGAGTCCTACGACGTGGCCGGGTTGCCGACGACCTGGGGCATGCCGCAACACCGGGAGTTCCGGCCCGCCGAGGACGCGGTGCAGGTTTCGCGGCTCAAGGCCGCGGGCGCGGTGGTGCTGGGCAAGACGAACGTGCCGTTGGGGCTGCAGGACATCCAGACCTTCAACGAGATCTACGGCACCACCGGCAACCCGTGGGACCACGACCGCACGGCGGGCGGGTCCTCCGGCGGATCGGCGGCGGCGCTGGCGTGCGGGTTCGGCGCGTTGTCCATCGGCTCCGACCTCGCCGGTTCGCTGCGCACCCCCGCGCACTTCTGCGGCATTTACGCGCACAAGCCGACGCTCGGGCTGGCGGCGCCGCGCGGCATGGTCGCGCCGCCGGGGCCGGCCTTGCCGGTCGACCTCGACCTCGCCGTCGTCGGTCCGATGGCCCGGACCGCCCGCGACCTCGCGCTCCTGCTCGACGTCATGGCCGGCCCGGACCCGCTGACGGCCGGCAAGGCGCACCAGGTGGCGCTGCCGCCCGCACGTCACGAGCGGCTGAGCGACTTCCGGGTCCTGGTGCTGGACGAACATCCGCTCCTCCCGACTGGGGCCGCGGTGCGGGCGGGCGTGCACCGGGTGGCCGCCGCGCTCACCGGCGGCGGCGCCCGCGTCGAATGGCACAGCGGGCTGCTGCCCGACCTGGCCGAAGCCGCGACGCTCTACATACAGTTGCTGATCTCCGGCGCTGTCGCGCGGTTCCCCATCGACGACGAGCAACTGCGAGCCCGCGTGGCCGGGCTGAGCGAGGACGACCGCAGCCTCGACGCCGTGCGGTTGCGCGCCATGGTGTTCAGCCACCACGACTGGTTGGCGGCGAACCACCGCCGCGAACTCCACCGCCACGGCTGGCGGCAGTTCTTCGCCGAGTTCGACGCCGTGGTCTGCCCGATCACGCCGACGCCCGCGTTCCCGCACGACCACAGCCCGAACCCGATGGAACGCCGCATCGACATCGACGGCGCCGGCTACCCGTACTTCGACCAGCTCGTCTGGGCCGGCGTGGCGACGATGCCCGGCCTGCCCGCGACCGCGATCCCGGCCGGCCGCTCCCCCGAGGGCCTGCCGGTGGGGGTGCAGCTCATCGGCCCGATGTTCGAGGACCGCACCCCGCTGCGCCTGGCCGAACTGCTGGAGCACGAGATCGGCGGCTTCCAAGCGCCGCGGTAGGGCGCCCCACCGGAGGGCCCGCCGCGGACGAGGCGCGCGGGCGGGCCCCCGGTCGGCCCTCCGGTCAAGTGCGCCGGGCGTTGATGAGCCAGTGTGCCGCGCCGTACAGCACGCCCCGGTCGGTGAGGTGGGCGGCGATGTCGGCTCTGAGCGCGTCGATGGCGTGGGCGCGCCGTTCGTTGTCGAGTTGGCGCAGCGCAGCGGCGAAGTTGCCGGTGATGAAGTCGAACGCGTCCTCGACATCGCGGCCGTAGTACATGGGCATGGACAAGTCCGTTATCTCGATGTCGGCGAAGCCTGCCTCGGTGAGCAGCTGACGCACTCGATCAGGGTCACTCAGCGAGAAGGGGGTCGGAGCCTCAGGTGGTGGCGGTGGAAGCTCACGGCCCCCGGACGCGATGGTGCGAAAGGTCCTGATGCCCTCGTTGCGGTCGAGCGCCTGCCACGTCAGCTGCACGAAGCGGCCGCCTGGCTGGATGGCGCGTGCGATGTTGGCGAACGCCGCCTGCCGGTCGCCGAAGAACATGGTGCCGTGCCTGCTGACAGCGACGTCGAAGCGCGACTCACCGAAGTCGTGGAGTTGCGCGTCCGCCTGGACAAAGGCCGCGTTGGTCAGCCGCTCCTCCGCTGCCAGTGCGCGCGCGAGGTCCAGCAGCGTCGACGACAGGTCGACGCCCAGCGCCGAACCTCCACGGGCGATGCGGGCCGCGTCACGAGTGACTTGACCGCTGCCGCATCCGATGTCCAGGATCGTGGAATCCTGCTGGATTTCGGCCGCCTTCAACAGTTCGCCGTGATAGCCGGACATACCCTCGTCGAAGCGTTCGGCGCGCTCGGTCCAGAACGCTCCATTGCCACCGTCCCAGGAGCGGAACTGATCGGTGTTGGACGAGTCGACGGTCGGCGTGTCGGTCACGGTCTCTCCCCCTGGCAGCAGTGACGGGGATCCGGCACGGCGCGGATCGCGAGGAACCCCGTCGGCTCGCGGCTGAGGCGTTCGAAACGTTCAGGGTCGAGCGCCTCAGCCGCGGGTGACGGGCGGGGTTCGAGCAGCCGCTCGACCAGGAACCCGGCCGCGCGCAGCTCCTCGCAGGTCTGCTCCAGCGGGGAGAGCCAGTAGCGGACCCGCCAGCCGCGGCTCCACACCTCCTCGACCACGCGCGGCTCGAAGTAGTTGCCGCCGTGCCGGAGCCAGTCGCCGAACGGGTGCTGCCGGGACAGCACCAGCGCCCCGCCCGGCCGGAGCACGCGGCGCAGCTCCCGCAGCAGCGCCACCCGGTCGTCGACGTACTCCACGGCCAGCGCGAACAGCACCCGGTCCACCGAGGCGTCCGGCAGCCAGTCGAGCGGCTCGGCGAGGTCGTGCACGCGGAACTCCCCGGCCGGGACGCGGCGCCGGGACAGCTCGACCATCTGCGGGCTGATGTCCACGCCGACCACCGCCGCGCCCCGCGCCACCAGCTCCTCCGCGTACAGGCCCGGACCGCACGCGGCGTCGAGCACCCGCAGACCGGCGACGTCCCCGAGCAGGTCCAGGCACGCCGGCCGGTCCAGGTGCGCGTTGTAGAAGCCGTCCCGCGCGTGGTCGAGGAACTCCTCGGCGAAGACGTCGTACTGCGCCTCCCGCCCGACCTCCATCACGCGCCGGTCAGGCCGCGGCGCGCCAGGAGCGGCGCGATCTCCGGGTCCCGGCCGCGGAAGTCGCGGAAGAAGCCCATCGGGTCACCGGCGCCGCCGCGGGAGAGCAGCGTGGCCCGGAAGTGGTCGCCGTTCTCGCGCTTGAGACCGCCGTTCTCCTTGAACCACTCCACGGTGTCGGCGTCGAGCACCTCACTCCAGATGTAGGAGTAGTACCCGGCCGAGTAGCCGCCGCTGAACACGTGCGCGAAGTAGGTGCTGCGGTAGCGCGGCGGGATCGCCGGCACCGCCACCCCGGCCTTCTCCAGCGCGGCGGCCTCGAACGAAGCGACGTCGCCGACCGCGTCCTCGGTGCCCAGCCCGTGCCAGGCCTGGTCCAGCAGCGACGCGGCCAGGTACTCGGTGGTGGCGAAGGGCTGACCGTACTGGGCCGACTCCTCCAGCCGCTCCACCAGGCGCTGCGGCAGCGGCTCACCGGTCTCGTGGTGCTTGGCGTAGTTGGCCAGCACCTCCGGCCACAGCATCCACATCTCGTTGACCTGCGACGGGTACTCCACGAAGTCCCGCGGCACGTTGGTGCCGGAGAACTTCGGGTAGCGCACGTCCGACACCAGCGCGTGCAGCGCGTGCCCGAACTCGTGGAACAGGGTGGTGACCTCGTCGAAGGTGAGCAGCGTCGGCTCACCGGCGGGCGGCTTGGCGATGTTGAGGTTGTTGACCACCACCGGCCGCTCGCCCAGCAGGTGCGACTGGTCGACGAAGGTGTTCATCCACGCGCCGCCGCGCTTGGAGTCGCGCGTGTAGTAGTCGCCGAGGAACAGGCCCAGTGGGCTGCCGTCGGCGTCGAAGACCTCGAACACCCGCACGTCCGGGTGGTAGACGGGCAGGTCGTGGCGTTCGGTGAAGCTCAGCCCGTACAACCGGCTCGCCGCGTGGAGGACGCCGTCGCGCACCACGCGGTCCAGCTCGAAGTAGGGCCGCAGCGTCGCGTCGTCGAGGTCGAACTTCGCCTTGCGGACGCGTTCGGCGTAGAAGGCCCAGTCCCAGGGCTCGAGCGTGGCGCCGGGGTGGTCCTGTTCGAGGTAGGTCTGCAGTTCGGCGGCGTCGCGGCGGGCGTTGGCCACGGCGACGGGCGCGAGCCGCTCCAGCAGCCCGACGGCGGCCTCGGCGGTGCGGGCGGTCTCGTCGGAGATCACGTACGCCGCGTGGTTGGGGTGGCCGAGCAGGGCGGCCTTCTCGGCGCGCAGCTGCACGATCCGCGCCAGCACGGCCGAGTTGTCGTTGTCGTTGCCGCGGTTGCCGCGCGAGATCGACGCGGTGAACAGCCGTTCCCGCAACGCCCGGCTCTCCAGCGAGGACAGCAGCGGCTGCGAGGTGGGCAGGTTCAGCGTGAGCAGGTACCCCTCGACACCGCGCGAGGCGGCGGCCTCACGCGCGGCGGCGATCGTGCCGTCGGACAGCCCGGCCAGCTCCGCCGCGTCGTCGACCAGCACGGCCAGGTCGTTGGTGTCGCGCAGCAGGTTCTCCTGGAACCGGGTGGACAACGTGGACAGTTCCTCGTTGAGCACCCGCAACCTGGCCTGCTGGCTCTCGTCGAGCCCGGCGCCCGCGCGCTGGAAGTCGGTGTAGGTGCGCTCCAGCAGCCACGCCGACTCCTCGTCCAGCCCCAGCTGGTCGCGCCGGTCGTAGAGGTCCTTGACGCGGGCGAACAGCCGCGGGTTCAGGTGGATGGCGTCGGAGTGGGCGGCCAGCTTCGGCGCGATCTCGGCCTGCAGCTCCTGCCGCGCCGGGTTGGTGTCGGAGGAGGTGAGGTTGAAGAACACCGACGAGACGCGCTGCAGCAGGCGGCCCGAGGTGTCCAGCGCCACGATCGTGTTCTCGAACGTCGCCGGCTCCGGGTTGCCTGCGATGGCCTCGATCTCCGCGGCGTGCTCGGCCAGGCCGGCCTCGAACGCCGGGCCGAAGTGCTCGTCGGCGATCCGGTCGAACGGGGGCAGACCGTAGGGCAGGTCGCTCGCCTGCGAGAACGGGTTGTCCGGTGTCATCCAGCGCGGCCCTTCTGTCCTGTCGACCCTCCGATCTCCGCGTCGGAGGACGTCTTCTTCTTCCTACCGCGCTTCGGCGCCGGCGGCACCACCCCGGCCAGATCCGCACTGTGGTCGTTGACGCGCACCACGAACGGCCGCACCTCGGTGTAGCGGACCACGGAGATCGACGCCGGGTCGACCACGATCCGCTGGAACGCGTCCAGGTGCTGCCCCAGCGCGTCGGCCAGGATGGACTTGAGCACGTCGCCGTGGCTGCACAGCAGCCAGACGGCGTGATCGCCGTGCTCGGCGGTGATCCGCGCGTCGTGCTCGCGCACCGCGGCGACCGCACGCGCCTGCATGCCTGCCAGGCCCTCACCACCGGGGAACACCGCGGCCGAGGGGTGGGCCTGCACGACCCGCCACAGCGGTTCCTTGACCAGGTCCTTCAGCTCGCGGCCGGTCCACTCGCCGTAGTCCACTTCGGACAGGCGCGGTTCGACGGTGCGGGTGAGGCCCCGCTCGGCGACGAGCGGGGCCACCGTGTTCTTGCAGCGCAGCATCGGCGAGCACACGACCTCGGCCAGCGGCACGCCGGCCAGCCGCTCCACGAGCGCCTGAGCCTGCGCGCGGCCGGTGTCGTCGAGCCCGACCTTGGGGGTCCGCCCGGCCAGCACGCCCGACCCGTTCGCGGTCGAGCGGCCGTGCCGGAGCAGGATCACGGTAGCCACGCCGCCAACCTACATGGCGGGACCCGCGTTCGGATCAAGGACGCCGGTGGCGACCAGCACGATGAGCAGTACGCCGAGCGCGATCCGGTAGATCACGAACGGCACGTAGCTCTTGGTCTTGATGAAGTTCATCAGCCACGCGATCACCAGGTAGCCGACGCCGAAGGCGACCAGGGTGGCCAGGATCGTCGGCCCCCACTGCGGGCTGTGCTCGCCACCGATGTCGGTGAGCTTGTACAGGCCGGAGGCGAAGACCGCGGGCACGGCCAGCAGGAACGCGTACTCGGTGGCGTCGGCGCGCGTGTAGCCGAGGAACAGGCCCGCGGTGACGGTGCCGCCGGAGCGGGACACGCCGGGGATCAGCGCCATGGCCTGGGCGAAGCCGTAGCCGAGACCATGCGGGACGGTGAGGTGGTCCAGCGTCCGGTACTGGCGGCCCACCCGGTCGGCGATGAGCAGCAGGATGCCGAACCCGATCAGCGTCGTCGCGGTGAGCCGCAGGTCGCGGAACGCGCTGTCGATGGCGTCCTGGAACAGCAGGCCGAGCACCGCGATCGGCAGCGACCCGACGATGATCAGCCAGCCGAGGCGGGCGTCCGGGTCGTGGCGCGCCTCCCGCTGGTAGAGCGAGCGCCACCAGGCGGCCAGGACGCGGCCGATCTTCTTCGAGAAGTAGAGGATGACCGCCAGCTCGGTGCCGATCTGGGTGACCGCGGTGAACGCCGCGCCGGGGTCGTCCCAGCCGGCGAGCGCCGCGGTGATGCGCAGGTGGGCGCTGGAGGAGATGGGGAGGAACTCGGTCAGGCCCTGGACCAGGCCGAGGACGAGTGCTTCGAACCAGCCCATGCTCACCGGGCCTTCGGGGAAATCAGTCGCGTTCGCACGGTGGGAGAGGCTATCGGCGGCGCGGATCACTCGATGAGCCGCCTTCGTCAAGTTCTTTACAGTACTTTCGTTACGCCCACCCGTCTCCCACCGCCACCCTCAACGGTGGCGCTCCGCGCCGCAGCTACGCCCGCCCGTCGCCCGCCGCCACCCTCAACGGTGGCGCTCCGCGCCGCAGCTACCCCCTCCCGTCTCCCACCGCCACCCTCAACGGTGGCGCTCCGCGCCGCAGCTACTCTCTGTGCATGCAGAAGCGACAGCTGGGCAGGTCGGGGTTGCGGGTCTCCCGGATGGCGCTCGGCACGATGTCCTGGGGCGCGGAGACCGACGCCGACGAGGCGGCCAGCCAGCTCGTCGCGTTCGTCGAGGCGGGCGGGACGCTCGTGGACACCGCCGACATCTACTCCGGCGGCGAGAGCGAGCGGATCCTCGGGGGCCTGCTGGGCGACCTGGTGCCGCGTGACGAGATCGTCGTGGCGACCAAGGCCGTCGCCCGGCGCACCGACGGGCCATTCGGCGGGGGCGCCTCCCGCGGCGCGTTGTTGTCCGCGTTGGAGGGGTCGCTGCGGCGGCTGGGCGTGGACCACCTGGACCTGTGGCAGCTGCACGCGTGGGACGACTCGGTGCCGCTGGAAGAGACGCTGTCGGCGCTGGACCACGCGGTGACCTCGGGCAAGGTCCGCTACACCGGGGTGTGCAACTACGCGGGCTGGCAGCTGGCCTCGGCCGCGGCGGCCCGGCCGGCCGGGCTGGTCGCCACGCAGGCCGAGTACTCGCTGGTGGAGCGCGGGGTGGAGCGCGAGCTGGTCCCGGCGGCCCGCCACCACGGGCTCGGCGTGCTGCCGTGGGCGCCGCTGGGCCGCGGGGTGCTGACCGGCAAGTACCGCCACGGCACGCCGGCCGACTCGCGGGGCGCGTCGGCCGAGTACGCCGGCTACGTCGAGCAGCACCGCACCGAGCGGGCGGCGCGGATCGTCGAGGCGGTCGCCACCGCGGCCGACGGGCTGGGGGTGTCGCCGCTGGTGGTGGCGCTGGCGTGGGTGCGGGACCGGCCGGGCGTGGTCGCGCCGGTGGTCGGGGCGCGCGACACCGGGCAGCTGACCGGGTCGCTGGCGGCGGAGGAGATCGCCCTGCCGGTCGCGATCTCCTCGGCGCTGGACGACGTCAGCGCGGTCGAGTTCGGTTACCCCGAGCGGGGCACGAAGTGACCGTGGGGTGGATGGCACGTGACGCGGCGGGGTTTTCAGGGGATGCTGGAGGCAACAGAGGAATGCGATCCGGAGGTCTTGTGCGCTCCTCCGCCACCGTCGGGACCGGTGTCGTGCTGGTCTGCGCCCTGGTGCTGAGCGGGTGCTCGTCGAAGTCCGGTGACTCCACCGACACGCTGCAGGTCGTGGCCGACCCGGTCGCGGCGACGGCGCCCGTGTCGCCCCAGCCTGCCGCCGCCCCCGCGGGCACCGTGATCGGCTCCCCCGAGGTCATCGCGCTGGCCGCCGACCCGGCCACCGGGACGCTGGCCGTCGCCGTGCCGGACGCCGTGCTGCTGTACCAGGCCGCTGACCTGGCGGCCGCGCCGGTGCGGGTGCCGGTCGCCGGGCGGGTCGAGCACCTGCGCGTGTCCGGCGGGGTGCTGCTGGCCACGCTCCCCGCGGCCGGGCAGGTCGCCCGGATCGCCTTGCCCGGCGGCGAGGTGAGCACCCTGGCCGTGGCCGGTCAGCCGGCCGGCGCGGTCGTCGAGGGCGACCGGACGCTGGTCGCGGTGCGGGACCGCAAGGCCGTGGACGTGTTCACCGGCGACCGGCTGACCAAGACGATCGAGGGCCAGCTCTACAGCGCCGACGACGTGCTGCAGGCCGGCGGGAACACCGTCGTGCTGGACGAGTTGCGCACCGCCGTGTTCTCGGTGGACGTGGACGGCGGCACGATCGCCGAGGGCCTGCGCGCCGGGGACGGCGCCACCAACGCGGTCGCGGACTCCTTCGGCCGGGTGCTCGTGGTCGACACCCGCGCCGGTGCCCTCCTGGCGTTCTCCACCGGCCCGCTGTTGCTGCGGCAGCGGTACCCGGTTCCCGGCGGGGCGTACGGCCTCGCCTACGACGCGCAGCGCGCGCTGGCGTGGGTGACGCTCACCGAGCGCAACGAGGTCGTCGGGTTCGACGTGCGCGGCGGCGAACCGGTCGAGAAGTACCGTTTCCCGACGGTCCGGCAGCCGGATTCGGTTACCGTCGAGGAGCGGAGCGGGCGGGTGGTCGTCGGCTCCGCGGCGGGAGAAGGGGTCCAGGTGATCCAGCCATGAAGCACCAGGAGGCGGTGGTCGACGAGGACTGGGAGTACCGCCGGTTGCAGTTGCCACCCGGCGTCTCCCGGCGGGCCGCGGCCACGCAGCTGTCCATCAACGCCGAGTACGGCGGGTGGGAGCTCTCGACGGTCCGGCTCTACTCCGACGGCACCCGGCGGGTGTGGCTGCGTCGCAAGCGGCAGCCGGCCACCGCCCTGCCCGAGGTCCTGATCTGACCCGAGCGGCGCCCGCAGCTGGGCGCCGGGCCCAGAGCCGCCCCCTCGACGGATGCGCTACGCGCGAAGAGCGGTAACGGGTGGGGCCCTCGTGTCGATCTCAGTGCTGCCCCTTGGAAGGAGCAGCATGTCCTCCTCGCCCGTTGTCCGTGTCGTGACCGCCGCCTGCGCCGGGGTCGCGGTGGCCGTGGCGTTGCTGGCGGTCTTCGCCGGGATGGGCGTGGCGCTGGTGGTGCTGCTGGGCATCGTCGCGCTGGTCACATGCGTCCCGGTGTGGTTCGCGCCGGTGTTGCTCGCCCGCCGCCGCGGTGTGGCCGACGTCCGGCCGATCGCGGTGTTCACCCTCCTGGCGGGGTGGTCCCTCATCGGCTGGGTCGCCGCGCTGATCTGGGCCGGCGCGGCGCGCGCGGAAGCCGGGCCCCGCCCGGTCGGGACCTAGCCGGCGAGTGAGCGGCCCGTCTCCGCGAGCGTGTCGCGGAGGATGCGCACGGCTTTGGGGCCCATGCCGTGCAGGGCGAGCAGCTCGGCCTCCGTCATGGCGGCGACCTGGTCGAGCGTGGTGATCCCGGCGTTGCCCAGTGCGCGGGTGGCGGGGCGGCCGATGGCCCGCGGCAGGTCGCCGCTCTCGCCCGCCACCGCCGCGGTGGCCGTGCGCGCGAGGTGTTCCGGGGCGTGCGCCAGCCAGGCGCGCCACACCCAGTGGTTGAGCTGCCGGCCGTCGATGTCGGCCAGCGGCACCCGCACCCCGCCGCTGTCCCGGGCGGCCGTCGGGTGCGCCGCCAGCAGCTCGTCCACCTCGGACGCGGGCAGCCACAGCGTCACCTGCTTGTCCACCAGCGCGGCGAACACCGCGCCGCCCACGGTGAAGGCGCCGCCGTCCTCCGTGGTTTCCGGCAGGGACCGCGCCGTTTTGCGGAGCTGCGCCGCGCTGGTCACGAGGCGCGGAAGAACCGGTCCAGCACGCGGGTGCCGAACTTGAGCGCGTCGACCGGCACCCGCTCGTCCACGCCGTGGAACAGCCCGGAGAAGTCCAGGTCGGCGGGCAGCTGGAGCGGCACGAACCCGAAGTTGCGGATGCCCAGCGTCTGGAAGGACTTGGCGTCGGTGCCGCCGGAGAGCATGTAGGGCAGCACCTTCGCGCCCGGGTCCTCGGCGGTGATCGAGGCGGTCATGGCGTCGACGAGCGCGCCGTCGAAGGTGGTCTCGACCGGCGGCAGCTCCATCCACTCCTTCTCGATGTCCGGGCCGAGGATCTCGTCGAGCTCGCGGTCGAAGGCCTCCATGCGGCCGGGCAGGATGCGGCAGTCCACGGCGGCTTCGGCGACCGAGGGGATGACGTTGGACTTGTAGCCGGCGGTGAGCATCGTCGGGTTGGCGGTGTCGCGCAGGGTCGCGCCGATCATGCGGGAGATGTTGCCGAGCTTGGCGACCGCGCCGTCGATGTCGTCCTCGGGGAAGTCCCAGCCGGTGATCTCGGTGACGCCGGCGAGGAACTCGCGCACGGAGTCGGTGAGCACGAGCGGGAACCGGTGCTGCCCGAGCCGCGCGACGGCGGCGGCGAGCTTGGTGACGGCGTTGTCGTGGTGGATCATCGAGCCGTGCCCGGCGGTGCCGCGCACGCGCAGCTTCATCCAGCGGATGCCCTTCTCCGCGGTCTCCACCACGTAGGTGCGGACGTCGTCCTTGAGGCTGATGGAGAAGCCGCCGACCTCGCTGATCGCCTCGGTGGCGCCTTCGAACAGGTCGGGGCGGTTGTCCACGAGCCACTGGGCGCCGTACTTGCCGCCGGCCTCTTCGTCGGCGAGGAAGGCAAAGATGATGTCGCGCGGCGGGACGATGTTCTCGCGCTTGTAGTGGCGGGCCAGCGCCAGCATGATGCCGAGCATGTCCTTCATGTCGACGGCGCCGCGGCCCCACACGTAGCCGTCCTGGATGGCGCCGGAGAAGGGGTGCACGGACCACTCGGAGGCGTCCGCGGGGACGACGTCGAGGTGGCCGTGGACGAGCAGCGCCCCGCGGCTGGGGTCGGCGCCGGCGAGCCGGGTGATGACGTTGTGGCGGTTGCGGCCGCCGGACTCCACGTACTCGATCTCGTAGCCGACCTCGGTGAGCTTCTCCGCGACGAACTCCGCTGCCGCCTTCTCCCCCACCAGCGTGTCCGGATCGCCGGTGTTGGTGGTGTCGATGCGGATCAGGTCGCTGGTCAGCGTGACGGCTTCATCGGCCGCGGTCTCGATGCTCACGCCGCCATTCCTATCATCAACGCTGTGGGCGATCAGCTGGAGCGCGCCCTCGGGCTCGCCCGCGACGTCTCGGGCCCGGAGCTGCTCGGCGTGTACCTCCACGGCTCGGCGGTGCTCGGGGGTCTCCGCCCGGCCAGCGACCTGGACGTCCTCGCCGTCACGCGGCGGAGCCTGGACCAGCGGCAGCGGCGGGCACTGCTGGCCGGCCTGCTGGAGATCTCCGGCCTGACCACCGCGGTGCGGCCGGTCGAACTGACCGTGGTGGTCCGGTCCGAGGTCAGCCCGTGGCGGTTCCCGCCGGTGGGTGACTTCCTCTACGGCGAGTGGCTGCGGGAGGAAATCCAGGCGAGCGGGCCTCCCCAGCCGGAACCGATGCCCCACCTGGCGCTGGTGCTGGCGATGGTCCTGGCGGGCGACCACCCGCTGGCCGGGCCGCCACCCGCCGGGCTCCTGGACCCGGTGCCGCATTCGGACGTGGTGCGGGCGAGCGTGGCGGGCATCCCCGAACTCGTCGCCGACCTGGACGGCGACACGCGCAACGTCGTGCTGACCCTCGCCCGTGTGTGGGCGACCCTCGCCACCGGGGAGATCAAACCCAAGGACGCCGCGGCGGACTGGGCCCTCGCGCACCTGCCCGCGGCACACCGTCCGGTCCTCGCGCACGCCAGGGACCTGTACCGGACGCGCCACTACGCGGAGGAGACCTGGAGCCCCGACCTGGTGCCGCGGGTGCGCCCTCTCGTCGACGAGGTGCTGGCCCGCATCGACGGGCTGCGGGGCTGAGTCACGGCCGGTTGCCGATGCCGGTGCGCACCTCCTGGATGCGGGTCGGGGCGTTGTCCGGGGTCAGCGGCGGCGTCGCCATGCCCGCGCCGGCGCGCAGCCCGGCGAGGAACTCGCCGATCGCTTCCAGGCCGTCGTGGCGCGGGGTCCAGCCGAGCTCGTCTCGGGCGCGGGTGGTGTCCATGATCGGCAGCCGCAGGACGGTGTCCAGCAGGCCCGGTGAGGCCGGCAACAGGTGGGCGTACCAGCCGGCGGCGACCACGCCGCGGATCGCCCACGTGGGCACCGGGACGGTGCGGGCGCCGAGCAGGCGGGCCAGCGCCTTGGCGTCGACGACCGGGTCGGCGGCGATGTTGAACGCCCCGCGCACGTCCTTCATCGCTGCCAGGCGGAACGCCTCGCCGATGTCGGCGGAGTGCACCGCCTGCACGCGCAGACCCGGGATGTCCGGGACGACCGGGATCAGCGACGGCCGGGCGAGGCTGCCGGGGAGGAACGGGCCCGCGAACAACCGCCGCTGGGCGGAGGCGGCTTCCCATTTGAAGATGAACGCCGGGCGCAGCCGCACCACCCGCACGCCGGGGTTGGCCTTCTCGAACCCGTCGAGGTAGCGCTCCAGGTAGGCCTTCTCCCGCGGGTAGGCGGCCGCGGGCCAGCCGTGGGTGGGCCAGCTCTCGGTGACCGGGCTGTCCTTCGGGCCCGGCGAGTAGGCCCCCACCGACGAGGAGTACACCACGGCGGGCACGTTCTCCCTGGCCACGGCCTCGAACACGCGGATCGCGCCGAGCACGTTGGACCGCCAGGTCAGCGCCGGGTCGTGGGTGGGCTGGAACAGCCACGACAGGTGGATCACCACGTCGGCGCCGCGCACCAGGTGGGCGATCTGGTCCTCGGCCAGGTCGGCGGTGCGCCACTCCAGCTTCGGCACGCGCCACTCCGGTTCGCGGCGGACCACGCCGAGGATCGAGGCCACGGCCGGGGTCACGGCTGAGCGCCTCGACGGTGCTGGTGCCCACGTTGCCGCTGGCGCCGGTGACGACGACGCGCAGGCCCTTGCTCGCTGGCGAGTTCATGCGGACGCGGATACCCGGCGCGCGTGGGCGCGAACCGTCGCGTTTGGTGCCGCCGGGAGCGGGGACACCTCGGGGCAGGTGAGGAAGGAGTGTGCGCATGGGACAGCCACGTCAGCAACAGGAACCGCCCGGCGTGACGGACGAGATGGAGCCGCGGCCGCGGGACCGGATGGCGGACTACACCGGGCGCGGGTTGCTGCGGGACAAGCGGGCGCTGGTGACCGGTGGTGACTCCGGCATCGGGCGCGCGGTCGCGATCGCGTTCGCCAAGGAGGGCGCCGACGTGGCGATCGCCTACCTGGACGAGCACGACGACGCGGAGGAGACCGCGGAACTGGTGCGCAAGGAGGGCCGCCGCTGCCTGCTGCTGCCCGGCGACCTCGGCTCGCGCGAGCAGTGCCGCAAGGTCGTGGACGAGACGGTGCGGGAGTTCGGCGGGCTGGAGGTCCTGGTCAACAACGTGGCCACGCAGCAGGAGCTGGACTCCCCCGAGGACCTGACCGACGAGCAGTGGACGCGCACGTTCGACGTGAACATCCACAGCTACTTCCGGGTGACGCACGCGGCGCTGCCGCACCTGGGCGAGGGCTCGTCGATCGTGAACACCGCGTCGGTGAACGGGTTGCGCGGCAACAAGTCCCTGATCGACTACTCGGCCACCAAGGGCGCGGTGATCGCGTGGACCTACGCGATGGCGCAGGCGCTGGCCGAGAGGGGCGTGCGGATCAACGCGGTCGCGCCGGGTCCGGTGTGGACACCGCTGATCCCGGCGACGATGTCGCCGGAGCACGTGGAGAAGTTCGGGCAGCAGGTGCCGATGGGGCGGGCGGCGCAGCCGGACGAGCTGGCGCCGTCGTTCGTGTTCTTCGCGTCGAACCAGTTGTCGTCGTACTACACCGGTGAGGTGCTCGCCGCGCTCGGCGGCGAGACGATGCCGGGCTGAGGAGGGAACATGCCGCAGGAGCCAGCGTCGGAGCAGCAGGAGAACCTGGAGCTGGACGCCGAGCCGAAGCCGCTGGAGGACCCGGTGAGCTGGCGGGTGCGCGACCCGGACCGGGCGGTCGAGCCGGACTCCGAGGCCGCGGCCGGGCAGGTGTCGGCGCCGGACCGGTCCAACGAGCTGGTCGACGCCGAAGGCACCGAGATCGGTGAGGACCGGGGCCGTCAGCGGCCCGCCGGGGGCGCCGAGCAGCAGGCGATGCGGGTGGAGGACGGCGAAGTTTGACGTACGGCCGTACCGGGAAGCCGTGGGGCAGGCACGAGAGGCGACAGGAGGTGCTCCGATGCCTGGACGTGAAGCCCTGCCCAGCACGCTGAAGCGGTCGTCGAAGAAGGCGCAGGACACGTGGGTGAAGACCCACGACTCGGCGGTGGAGACCTACGGCGAGGGGCGGCGCGCGCACCAGACGGCGTACGCGTCGCTGAAGCACTCGTTCGAGAAGGTCGGCGACCACTGGGAGGAGAAGGGCCGCAAGGGCCCGTCGGACAAGCAGGCCGCCCGGGGCGCGGGGCGCAAGGCGACCAAGACCGCCGGTGGTGTGGACGCCTCGGCCAGCAAGCAGCACCTGTACGACGTGGCCAAGAAGCTGGACATCAAGGGCCGCTCGTCGATGAACAAGAACGAGCTGGTCAAGGCGATCGAGAAGGCCAACAACAGGGAGACCGCGAAGGCTCGCCGGTAGCAGGTACTGGTTGGTGGAGGGCCCGGCGCGCGCCGGGCCCTTCGTCATGTCCGGGGTGGTGGGCCGGCGGCCGCCTGCAGCGGCGGCTAGCCCTCCGTGGAGCCGCGCGTGGCGGGCCGAGCTCGGCGAGATGCCGCCGGGTGGTGCCCGCTGAACCGCTTCCGGCGCGCCGCGCCCCTCTCACGCCGGGGTTGTGGACCTGCAGCCGCCGGGGGACAGCGGGACTTGCCCTCCTTCACGCCGGGGGCCTGCCGAGCGGACCTCGCTGGGCGCGCCTCGCGCCGTGACCTTCCGTCATCCGACCCTGCTGGACCGGAAGCCCCGCCGACCGGCCGGGGGTGCTTCGCGGGCGGAGCCGGGCGTGGCCCTCAGCGAGGGCGGCAGCCTCGTGCGAGGCCGGGGATCTCTTCGGACCGGGCCACATTCATGCCGGGGGCAGGGGCGGCCTGCCGAGCCGGTCGATGGTCTGGCGCGCGGGGCGCGGCACGCGCCAGTCGAGGCGGGTGCCTGCGCTGCGTTCGAGCTTGGCGAGCACCTGCCGCGCAGCGGCGAAGGCGGCTTCCTGCTCCGCGGGGGTGGCCGCGCCCTCGGCGAGTTCGAGCAGTTTGATGCCCTGGTTGATCAGCGCCCGCTCGTCGGTGGTGAACCGGGATGCGCGCAGCTTGTCGGCCGCCTCGCAGGCCGCTGTCCAGGCCTTTTCGGCGGTTTCGGTGGCCTCCACGTACTTGCGGGCCAGGTCGGTGGGCGGGTAGGTCTCGGTGTGCAGGGCCATCGCCTCGTGGAAGGCGTCGATGAACCGGCTGGTCGAGGGCACCGCCGGGTCGGCCAGCGCGGGCCGGCGCAGCACCTGCTTGGGGTCGGACTCGTAGTCGCCGTACTCCCCCGCGATCCGGGCGTACCGCTCGCGCGCGGCGTCCCACAGCACGCGCAGCGACGCGGCCGCGTCGGGGGCGTCGATGGACCGTCCGGGTGGACGGGCGGGTGCGGGGTGGGCGCGGGTCTGCCAGCGGTGGTGCATCGCGGCGCGCGAGTAGGAGGCGGCCAGCACCCAGATCAGCACCATGATGGGCCAGATGAACGCTCCCAGGTCTTGGTAGGGCATCGGCAGCTCCCTCACCACGGCGGCGCCCCGGCGCGAGCGCCCTGACTCCATGATGCGCCTGGTTTCGTGAGCGGTCCGTGTAGTGCGGTGGAATGCGCCACATCCGCCGCGCGCCCGCGCCTGGCACAATCCGGGGCACTTGCACGACGACGAGTGGGGAGCAGTGCCGATGGGGCCGCTGGCGGGGATCAAGGTGCTGGAACTGGCGGGCATCGGCCCTGGACCGCACGCGGCGATGATCCTCGCCGACCTGGGCGCGGACGTGGTGCGCGTCGAGCGGCCATCGGGTGGCCTGCAGGTGCTGCCGCCGGAGGCGCGGGACCACGTGCTGCGCGGCCGCCGCTCGATCGCGGCCGATCTGAAGACCCCCGAGGGCAAGCGGCTGGTGGAGCAGCTGGTCGAGAAGGCGGACGTGCTGCTGGAGGGTTTCCGGCCGGGCGTGGCCGAGCGGCTCGGTGTCGGCCCGGAGGACTGCTTCGCCCGCAACCCGCGCCTGGTCTACGGCCGGATGACCGGCTGGGGCCAGGACGGCCCGATGGCGAAGCGGGCCGGGCACGACATCAACTACATCTCCCTGACCGGCGCGCTGCACGCGGTCCGCGACACCGGCGGCAAGCCGATCCCGGCGCTGAACCTGGTCGGCGACTTCGGCGGCGGCTCGATGTTCCTGGTCACCGGGGTGCTGGCGGCGCTGGTGGAGCGCGCCAGTTCCGGTCGGGGCCAGGTGGTGGACGCGGCGATGGTCGACGGCGCGAGCGTGCTGCTGCAGATGGTGTGGGCGCTGCGGGCACAGGGCGCGTGGGCCGACGAGCCGGGCACGAACCTGCTGGACACCGGCTGCCCGTTCTACGACACCTACCGGTGCGCCGACGGCGGGTACATCGCGGTGGGGGCGCTGGAGTCGCAGTTCTACGCCGAGCTGCTCAAGGGCCTCGGCCTGGACGGTGAGGACCTGCCCGCGCAGGGCGACCGCTCCGGGTGGCCGAAGCTGCGGGAGCGGTTCACCGAGGTCATCGCCTCCCGCACCCGCGACGAGTGGACGGCGGTGTTCGCCGGGACGGACGCGTGCGTGACGCCGGTGCTGTCCTTCGCCGAGGCGGCGGAGAACGAGCACCTGAGCGCGCGCGGCTCCGTGCGGGACATCAACGGCGCGACCCAGGCCGCGCCCGCGCCGCGGTTCTCCCGGACGCCCAGCGGCGAGCCGTCGGCGCCGCCCACGCCGGGCGCGGACACCGAAGCCGTGATCCGCGACTGGGGTCTTCAGGCCTGAGCGGGCCGGGGCAGGCCGACCTGGTCCGGCACCACGCGGACCAGGTCGCGTAGCCAGGTCTCCACGTCGTCGGGCCACCACCGGCCCGACGGCAGCCGGGAGAGCGCTTCCCGCACCGCGGACGCCGTCGGCGCGGCCGGGACGACCCGGCTGGGCGCGGCCCCCGCGAGCACGCCCAGCCACCAGTGCTTCCCCGTGGGCGGCAGGGATTCCGGGTCGAGCACGACGTAGTAGTCAGGCAGCAGCGTGACGCCGCGGCGGAGGTCGGCGACCGCGCTTTCGATCGCGACCTCCAGTGCGCCGGCGGGTGCCTGCCGGTCGAAGAACCCGGCCCACGCCTGCGCGACCCCGGCGAGCGGGTCCCGGTCGTGCACCACGTACGCGGCGTGCGACACCAGGGCGCCCGCGTCCGCCGACGCCGCCACGTGCACGTTGGCCAGCCCGTCGAGCCCGGCCATGACCTTGTCCGCGCCTGCCCCGGCGAGCACGACGACGGTGCTGTTCGGCCTTGCCATGCAACCCAACCTACCGACGGAAGTCGTAGGCCGAACAGAGGTCTGGACCTCCTGCGGAAGTGTGGGCTAGGTTACAGCAGGGCGCTTAAGTTGCCCACGGCAACAAATCCGATGCGTCAAGGAGGACCACGGATGAGACCCCGATCTGTTCGCCGGAAAATCCTCTTCGCCGCGCTCGCCGCCACCGTCGCGCTCGTCTCCGGCGCGACCACGGTGTCGGCGGCGCCCGTCCAGCACCGCCCCGCCTACCTCGACGCGGGCAAACCGGTCCCGGTGCGGGTGGCCGACCTGCTGTCCCGCATGAGCCTGGACGACAAGCTCGGCCAGATGACCCAGGCCGAGCGCGGCGCCATCACCGACCCCGCCGACATCGCGACCCACCGGCTCGGGTCGCTGCTGTCCGGCGGCGGCTCGGTGCCCACGCCGAACACCGCCCAGTCCTGGGCCGACATGTACGACGGGTTCCAGCGCGCCGCGCTGACCTCTCCCCTGCGCATCCCCATCATCTACGGCGTGGACGCGGTGCACGGCCACAACAACGTCTACGGCGCGACGATCTTCCCGCACAACATCGGCCTGGGCGCGACCCGCGACCCGAAGCTGGTGGGCCGCATCGGCGACGCCGTGGCCGAAGAGGTGTCGGGCACCGGCGTGGACTGGGACTTCGCGCCGTGCCTGTGCGTGGCCCGCAACGACCGCTGGGGCCGCACCTACGAGTCCTTCGGCGAGACCCCGGAACTGGCCTCGTCGATGACCACGATCATCGACGGCCTGCAGGGCAGGTCGTTGTCCGACAAGGGATCGGTCCTGGCCACGGCCAAGCACTACGTCGGCGACGGCGGCACGACCGGTGGTGTGGACCAGGGCGACACCGAGCTCACCGAGCAGCAGTTGCGGGCCATCCACCTGGCGCCGTTCCGCGCCGCGGTCCAGCGCGGGGTCGGGTCGGTGATGATCTCCTTCAGCAGCTGGAACGGCGTGAAGATGCACGCCAACCGCTACCTGATCACCGATGTGCTGAAGGGCGAGCTGGGCTTCTCCGGGTTCGTCGTGTCCGACTGGCAGGGCATCGACAAGATCGACGGCCAGGAGGGCTTCACCGCCGAGGAGGTCCGGGCCTCGATCAACGCGGGCGTGGACATGGTGATGGTGCCCTACGACTACGTGAAGTTCATCGACACGCTGCGGGCCGAGGTGCAGGCGGGCCGGGTGCCGATGAGCCGCATCGACGACGCCAACCGCCGCATCCTGACCAAGAAGTTCCAGCTCGGGCTGTTCGAGCGGCCCTTCACCGACCGGCGCTACACCTCGACCGTGGGCAGCGCCGGACACCGGGCGCTGGCGCGGCAGGCGGTGCGCGAGTCGCAGGTGCTGCTCAAGAACGACGGCGGCGTGCTGCCGCTCGGCAAGAACGGGCAGAAGATCTTCGTAGCGGGCAAGAACGCCGACGACATCGGCAACCAGAGCGGCGGCTGGACGATCACCTGGCAGGGCTCGAGCGGGCCGATCACGCCGGGAACCACGATCCTGCAAGGGATCCGCGACAAGGCGCGTTCCAGCGCGGTCACCTACAACCGGGACGGCGTCGGCATCGACGGCAGCTACGACGTCGCGGTCGCGGTGGTCGGCGAGACGCCGTACGCGGAGTTCATGGGCGACCGGCCGGCGGGCATGGGTCTGGACGCGGAGGACCTGGCGACCCTGCAGCGGCTCAAGGATTCCGGGGTGCCGGTGGTGGTCGTGCTGGTGTCCGGCCGTCCGCTGGACATCGCCGCGGAACTGCCCGGCTGGGACGCGCTGCTGGCGTCGTGGCTGCCGGGCACCGAAGGCGGCGGCGTCGCCGACGTGCTGTTCGGCGACTACAACCCGACCGGGAAGCTGCCGGTGACGTGGATGCGCAGCGCCGCGCAGCAGCCGATCAACGTCGGCGACGGGCAGGACCCGCTGTTCCCCTACGGGTACGGGCTGCGCTACCGCCGGGGCTGACCGGTTCCGCCACGATTCCTGAAACCTATTTTCCACTGCTGGAAACCCTTCCCTTGGCGAATGGCCGGTCCTAGGCTCCTGCCATTCGTCAAGGGAAGGACCAGCGCGAAATGGCCTGCACCGACCGGGGCCGCCCGGTCATCGCCGGAGAGGCGCGCTAACCGCCGTGGACATCCCCCGGCTACGGGCGAGCTGGACCACCGTCGCCGAGCGCGGTGACGAGGTCCCGCTCTGGTTCTACGCCACGCTGTTCCTGCTCCGCCCGTCACTGCGGGACCTGTTCCCGGTGTCGCTCGCGTCGCAGCGAAAGCGCTTCGTCTTCGGGCTCGGGCAGATCGTCACCCACGTGGACGACCTTGACGCCGCGGTCCCCTACCTGCGCGGGCTGGGCCGGGCGCACCGCGAGGCTGGGGTGCGCCCGGAGCACTACCCGCTGGTCGGGCAGGCGCTGCTGGCCACGCTCGAGCACTTCCTCGGCGAGCGGTGGACGCCGGAGCTGGCCGCGGACTGGACCAGCGCCTACGCGGTCGTCGCCGAGGTGAGGACCAACGCCGAGGTGCGCGGCCGGGGACGGCAGACCGTGCTGCTCCCGCCGCCGGACACCGGAACCGGTCCGCAGCACGGGCTGACCGCGGACCGCGTGCGGGCCCGCCCGTTCCGGCGCGCGCCCTGGCACCGGCGGGGTTTCGACCGCGGCGACGTGCACGACTTCCAGCGGCGGCTGGCCGACGAGCTGGCCACCCGCGACCGCGAGGCGGCGCGCCTGCGCGCGGAGGTCGCGCGGCTGCGGGCCCGCGACGCGTCCGACGGCGTGCCGACGGTGGACGAGCAGGCGGTCGCGTTGCCGACGCGGGCGCAGCTGCTGGCCGAGGAGATCCTGACGAGCGCCGAGACCCGGCGACGGCGGCTGGCCGCGCAGGCGCACCGCCAGGCCGAAGCCGCCGCGCACGCCGCCGGCGAGGCCTACCGGGCGGCGATGGGCTCGCGGTGCACGGTGCAGGGCGAGGAGATGGAGCGTCGCCTGGCGTGGACGCGCACCTACAGCCACGCGCTCGGCATGCCGCTGCGGGTCGCCGAGGCTGCGTTCCGCATGCGGGAAACCGGCTGATCCTGGAAAGGAGACAGCGCCGGAACGCCAAGGCGCGACGCCCGACGCGACGCGAGTGCGGCCAGGCCGGGGTCCGTTGAGTGGCAGAGCGACCAGCGAAGAACCGCCCGGCGGTGGCCGTGCGCTCAGGATGCCGCTGCGGGCCGCGAAGCCGCCTTCCGCGTGCGGAAACCCGGCTGATCCTCGCGCGCCGCAACATCGGGCGCGCTGCCCGGCGCAACGCGGTCGCAGCGCCACAGCGGAGTCCGTTGAGCGGCGTGCGGAGCACCGCCTAGCGGTGGCCACGCGCTCGGCATGCCGCTGCGGGTCGCCGAGGCTGCGTTCCGCATGCGGGAAACCGGGTGATCCTGGGAAGAGCATGCAGGGATCCGGTTGATCCTGGCGCGCCGGCACCGTGGGCGCGGCGCGGTCGCGGCACCTGGGCAGGGCTCCTCGAGTGGCGAAGCGTTCTGCGGAGCAAGGATCAGCGGCGGCCCGCGCGGCTGCCCTGGTAGGCGGGCTCCCGCAGGCGGGACAGCCACTCCGGGTAGAGCCGCGCGCCGGGTGGGCTGTGCAGCATCGGGTCGAAGCTGGGGCGCTCGCCGTCGCCGAGGGGGGTGTCCAGTGCGATCCGCGCGACCGGGGTGGCCGGGCCGGTGAGCTTCGCCGCCGAGCAGGTGACCGTCACCGCGTCCACGTCGTCGAGCGCGGCGCCGTCCGGGCCGTCCACCTCGGCGAGGATCCACCGCAGCCCGGCGGCCACCCGGTAGGGCACGAGGCTGCTGAACACCGTCCGCCGCCACCCCGTCGCCGGCCTCAGCAGCACCCGCGCGCTCGCGCTGGCCAGGGTCAGGTCCCACGGCCCGTCGTCGGTCGGGATGCGCAGCGCCAGCCCGAGGATGTCGGGCATCCCGCGCGGCAGACCGGCCCCTTTGGACAGTCGCGCCACTACCGGCCCGCTGGGTGGCAGCGGCAGCTCGCCGGGGGTCAGGGTCTCCAGGGTGCCGCGCAGCAGGACACCGCGCGGGTGGAACACGCGCGCGTGCCGCAGCCGGGCCAGCGCGCCGAACACGGGTCGCACGACGGGAGGTGCCATATCGGGCGGCTACCCAGCCGCGGGCGAATCATCCGCCCCGCGGTGGGTAGCCGTACCGGACACCGACCGGAAGGGCCGTTGATGTTCCCCGCCGACTCGCTCACCTTCATCGGCACCGCCACCACCCTGGTGCGGCTGGGGCCGTTCACGGTGCTGACCGACCCGAACTTCCTGCACCGCGGCCAGTGGTCCCACTTCGGGCAGGGCCTGGTGTCCCGGCGCCGCACCGAACCGGCCGCGCAGGTCGCCGACCTGCCCCCGCTGGACGGGGTCGTGCTGTCCCACCTCCACGGCGACCACTTCGACCGGGTCGCCCGCCGGGACCTGCCCGCCGACGTGCCGATCCTGACCACCGAGCACGCCGCCCGCAGGCTGGCCAAACGCGGCTTCCAGGCCACTGTCGCCCTGCCCACCTGGGGCGGCGACACCTTCCGCGACGGCGACGCCCAGCTCACCGTTACCGCCGTCCCCGCACGCCACTCCCGCGGCCCGCTGAACCGGATCCTGCCGCCGGTCATGGGCAGCATCTGGGAGTACACCCCGCACCCGGGCGCGCCCATGCTGCGGATCTACGTCAGCGGCGACACGATCATCCACGACGACCTGACCGGGATCCGCCGCCGCTACCCCGAAATCGACCTGGCCGTGCTGCACCTGGGCGGCACCCGCGTCCTCGGCGTACTGGTCACCATGGACGACCGGCAGGGCGGCCGGATGCTGGAGCTGATGAACCCCACCCACGTGGTGCCGGTGCACTTCGACGACTACGGCAAGTTCACCTCGCCGGTGTCGAACTTCCTCGCCGAGGCCGCACGCCGCCACCCGGCCACCGACGTCCGGCTGCTCGCCCGCGGCGAGTCCTTCTCGCTGGCGAACCTGCTCAGCGCCCGCTCACCCGGTTGATCGCGTCCCGCTGCGGCTCCACCACGTACCGCGGGTCCTTCGTGGACTCCACACCGGCCTCGAACACCCCGAACCGCTGCAACGCGCTGCCGGCCAGCAGCGCCAGCCCGGACACCACCTGCACGACCCGGCTGCGCCGCCCGGCCAGCGCACCGGCCGCGCCGCCCAGCGTCAGGTACTCCGACCACTTCCGCAGCCGGTGCGCCTTGCCGGTGGTGTAGGCCTGCGAAACCAGCCCGAGGCGCTGGTCGACCACCTTCGACGCCACCAGCTCCGCCGCCGCGCCCAACACCGCCAGCCGTCGCGCCGGCCCCGCCTCGGCGACCGGCGCCCACACCATGCCCCACCCGGCACCGCTGGCCGCGGCCGACCCGGTGAACACGAACGGCAGCTGGCGGTGCGCCGAGTGCCAGGCGGGCACCGCGGTCTGCGACAACAGCACCGCCGTGTACGAGGCCACCCCGGGCGCGATCGCCGCCGCCGACAACCCCGCAGGCCGTGCCAGCCGACCCAGCAGACGGCCGGGCAGCGTGGCCCGCCACCGCCGCGGCACCAGCTCCGCCGCCCCGGCCACCCCCGCGCCCGGCCCGTAGGCGACCAGGATCCAGGTGCCCACGCTCATCGGCGAACTGGGCTTGGCCACCCGCAGCATGTGCAGGAACCGCTCCGGCCGCCCCAGATCCGCCACCAGCAGGTACATGCTCGCCACCAGCGCGCCCAGCGCCCCGGCGCGGCTCGCCCGCCGCAGCACCGGACGGCCGGTCAGGTCCGCCCCCGCGCCGAGCATCGCCGACCCGGCCGACAACCCGCCGGTGAACAGGTAGGCCGGGATCTTCCACTCCCACACCGGCGGCTTGAGCACCGGCCGCCCGTAGTAGGACCGGAACTCGGCCTTGGGCACCGCGACCTGCTCCTTCATCCCCTGCCCCGTCCGAAGAACACCGACACCGCGGCGGCCGCCAGCGCGGACGCGGCCATGCCGGCGAACTTCCACATCGACCCCGCGTCCCGCGTCGGCACCACCGGATCCGGCGGCAGACCGTACACCTCGGGCTCGTCCAGCAACAGGAAGAACGCGCCGTCGCCACCCACACCGTCGTCCGGGCTCTCCCCGTACAGCCGCGCCTCGGTCACCCCGGCCTCGTGCAGCGCGTCCACCCGCCGGGCCGCGCGCTCCCGCAGCTCGTCCAGCTGCCCGAACTGGATCGAATCGGTCGGGCACGCCTTCGCGCACGCCGGCTCCAGCCCGTCCCGCAACCGGTCGTAGCACAGCGTGCACTTCCACGCCCTGCCGTCGTCCTCGCGCCGGTCGATCACCCCGTACGGGCAGCCGGACACGCAGTAGCCGCACCCGTTGCAGATGTCCGGCTGCACCACCACCGAACCGAACTCGGTGCGGAACAGCGCCCCGGTCGGGCACACGTCCAGGCACCCGGCGTGCGTGCAGTGCTTGCACACGTCCGAGCTCATCAGCCACCGGAAATCCGTGCGGGCCTCCGCGCCGCTGCCCGCCCCGGGCAGGTCGAACGAGGGCAGCCCCAGGTCCACCGGCTCCGGCGACACCGCACCCGGCCGCTCCTGCTCCACGAACGCCACGTGCCGCCACGAGTTCGCGCCCAGCATCCCGGTGTTGTCGAACGACATGCCCAGCAGGTCGAACCCGTCGTCAGGCACCCCGTTCCACTCCTTGCACGCCACCTCGCAGGCCTTGCAGCCGATGCACACCGAGGTGTCGGTGAAGAACCCCATCCGCGGCGGGTGCCCGGAATAGCCGGCATCGCCCGCCACGTCGTCCAGCGGGCCGTAGAAGCTGTTGCTCATGACCGCTCCTCCGTGTGGGCGCTGTCCGGACGCGCCGTGGCGATCCGCGTCCCGGTCTCCACGGTGATCCCCGCCCGCGTGCGGTACTCCTCCAGGTAGGCCAGCAGCGCCGGGCCGCGCGGACGCCGCCCCGGCCGGATGTCGCAGGTGGCCACCTTGCTCTCCTGGATGAACACGTTCGGATCCACCACCACGCCCAGCAGGTCGTTGACCACGTCGCCGTCCACCAGCCCGGTGTGACCCCAGTGGTAGGGCATCCAGATCTGGTGCACCACCCGGTCCTCGATCCGCAGCGGCCGCATCCGCTCGGTCACGAACACCCGCGCTTCCACCGCCGCCCGGCTCGTCACCACGTGCGCCCAGTCCAGGTGCGCCAGCCCGCGCTCGGCCGCCAGCTCCGGCGAGACCTCCACGAACAACGCCGGCTGCAACTCCGCCAGGTACGGCAGCTGACGGCTCATCCCGCCCGCGGTGTGGTGCTCGGTCAGCCGCGCCGCGGTGAACACGAACGGGAACACCTCACCGTGCGCCTCCGGCGGCGACGGGTTCGACGGGTTGTCCACCCGCCCGTACACCTTGCGCGCCGGGTTGCCCTGCTGCCCGTACAGCGGGTTGCGCACCGGCGACTCGTGCGGCTCGTAGTGCGTGGGCAGCGGCCCGTCCAGCACCCCGTTCGGCGCGAACAGCCACGCCTTGCCGTCGGCCTGCATGATGAACGGGTCGTCCCCGCGCAGCGCGTCCGGACCCGACGCGCCCGGCTCCGGCCGGAAGTCCGGCGGCTTCGTCTTCTCGAAGTCCGGCACGTCGTGCCCGGTCCACTCGCCCTTGTCCGCGTCCCACCACACGAGCTTCTTGCGCTCGCTCCACGGCCGGCCCTGCGGGTCCGCCGAGGCCCGGTTGTAGAGCACCCGCCGGTTGAGCGGCCACGTCCAGCCCCACTCCGACTCGTACGGGCCCTGCTCGTCGTGCGGTTTGCGGCGCGCCGCCTGGTTCACCTCATCGGCGTACACGCCGCTGTAGATCCAGCACCCGCACGCCGTGCTGCCGTCGGCCTTGAGCTCCAGATAGCCGTTCAGCGCTCGGCCGGTGGTCAGGTCGACGCCGTTGATCCGCCGCAGCACGTCCTCGCCGGAGGGCTCGTCGCCGTGCTCCATCCGGTAGTCCCACCACAGCTCCCGCAGCGGCTGGTCCCGCTCGTCGGCCGAGGTCGCCAGCTTCTCCTTCAGGATCCGGCCGAGGTGGTAGAAGAACCACAGCTCGCTGCGCTGGTCGCCCCTCGGCTCGACCGCCTTGTCCCGCCACTGCAGCATCCGCTGCGTCTGGGTGAACGTGCCGGACTTCTCCACGTGCGAGGCCGCCGGGAAGAAGAACACCTCGGTGCGGCACTGCTCCGGCACGATCTCCCCGGTCTCCACCTCCGGCGAGTCCTTCCAGAACGTGGCGCTCTCGATCATCGCCAGGTCCCGCACCACCAGCCAGTCCAGGTTCGCCATGCCCAGCCGCTGCAACCGCCCGTGCGCCGACCCCACCGCCGGGTTCTGCCCCAGCAGGAAGTACCCGAACACCTTCCCGTCGATCATGTCCATGACCGTGCGGTAGGTGCCGTGGTCGCCGTTGATGCGCGGCAGGTAGTCGAAGCACCAGTCGTTGTCCGCCGTGGCGTGGTCGCCCCAGTACTCCTTCAGCAGCGACACCAGGTAGGCGTCGGCGTTGCGCCAGAACCCCTTCTGCCGGTCACCCCGCACCAGGTGCAGGTAGTCGTCGATGCTCTCGTGCGAGGTGTCCGGCATCGGCAGGTAGCCGGGCAGCAGGTTGAACAACGTCGGGATGTCCGTCGACCCCTGGATCGAGGCGTGCCCGCGCAACGCGAACACCCCGCCACCCGGACGGCCGATGTTGCCCAGCAGCAACTGGATGATCGACCCCGCCCGGATGTACTGCGCGCCCATCGAATGCTGCGTCCAGCCCACGCTGTACACCAGCGCCGCGGTCCGCTCCCGCCCCGAGTTCTCCGTCCAGGCCCGGCACACCTCTTCGAACACCTCGGCAGGGACGCCGCAGGTCCGCTCCACCATCTCCGGCGTGTACCGCGCGAAGTGCCGCTTGAGCACCTGGAACACGCACCGCGGGTGCTCCAGCGTCGGATCCGCGGCGATGTCGTCCGCCCCGCCCTCCAGCGGCGGCCCGCCCGAACCGTGCTGGTAGGGCGAGGACTGCTCCTTCGACCGGCTGCCCCGGCCCTCGCGCGGCCGTGCGCTCTCGTAGTGCCAGCTCGCCGGGTCGTAGGACCCCGTCTCCGGGTCGTACCCGCTGAACAACCCGTCCAGGTCCTCGGTGTCCCGGAAGTCCTCCCGCACCAGGAACGACGCGTTCGTGTACGCCCGCACGTACTCCCGGAACTCCAGCCCGTTGGACAGGATGTGGTTGATCACCCCGCCCAGGAACGCGATGTCCGAGCCCGCCCGCAACGGCACGTGCCGGTCGGCCAGCGCGCTCGTCCGCGTGAACCGCGGGTCGATGTGGAACACCTTCGCGCCACGCGCCTTGGCCTCCACCACCCACTGGAACCCGACCGGATGGGCCTCGGCCATGTTCGAGCCCATGATGATCACGCAGTCGGAGTTGACGAGGTCCTGCTGGTAGTCCGTCGCGCCACCGCGACCGAAGGAGGCTCCCAGACCGGGAACCGTGGCGGAGTGTCAAATACGGGCCTGGTTCTCGATCTGGATCGCACCCAGCGCCGTGAACAACTTCTTGATCAGGAAGTTCTCTTCGTTGTCCAGCGTCGCGCCGCCCAGGCTCGCCAGTCCCATCGTCCGCCGCAACGGGTTGCCGTGCTCGTCGGTGTCCTGCCAGCCCCGCCGCCGCGCGTCCAAAACCCGCTCGGCCACCATCTCCATCGCCGACGGCAGGTCCAGCTCCTGCCACTCCGTCGCGTACGGCGCGCGGTAGAGCACCTTCTCCTGCCGCTGCGGGCCGGTCACCAGCTGCTTGCTCGCCGACCCCTTCGGGCACAACCGGCCCCGCGAGATCGGCGAATCCGGGTTGCCCTCGATCTGCACGACGCGCTCGCCGGAGACGTACACCTTCTGCGCGCACCCCACCGCGCAGTACGGGCACACCGAGTGCACCACCCGGTCCGCGGACGCGGTGCGCGGCATCAGGGAGTGCGACCGGGCGGACTGCGCCGCGCTGCCCCGGCCCAGCCGGTCGGCGCCGGTCAGCTGCCGGTAGACCGGCCACGACCGCAACCAGTCACCCACGCCCATCGCTCACCTCCCGGCACGTCCCGCTTTCCCGCCCGCAGGGCGGGACAAACCCACGCGATCAATCTTCGTGCGTCGCGCGCCCCGCGTCCAGCCGGGAGTGGTACCGCTCGTGCGCCTCGCGCACCAGGTCCTCGGAGATCCACGCGATCGGCTCCACGTCCACCAGCAGCGGCTCGTTGTCCGGCCCGAAGTCGACCTCCTTGCCGGTCAGCACCCACGGCCGCGCCCCCTCCGCCTGCTGGTGCGCGTACTGCACGATCCGCCGCGCCAGCCAGTCCTCCACCGGCAACGACCACCAGCCCGGCGCGTTCAACGGGTTCACCGACACCCCGGGCATCTCCAGCCCGCTCTCGTGATCGGTGCTCGGGTGCTCCGCGTCGGCCTCCGGACCGGGCGAGTACCGCACGTAGACGACCGCACCGGGGATCAGCAGCTCCGCCAGATCCGCCAGCCGGCGCAGGGTGGGCAACGAGTCTTCGACCGCCATACCGCACACATGCCCCGCCACGGCCCCGCTTAACCGTGCACCGTGTACCGCGTCACCGCCTCGGCCGGGCGGCGCCGCGTCGCCGGCGCCGCGAACCCGTACCCGAACCGCAGCACCACCTGCGGATTCCCGGGCGCCGACACCAGCCGCGCCACCGCCGCCCGCAACGCCGGGATCTCCACCGGCTGCGACAGGAACGACACGCTCACCCCCGCCGTCGTCGCCCGCAGCAGCACCCGCTGCAACGCCTGCCCCGCCCGCAACTGGGCCAGCCGCGTGTCGGTGTACGACGACAACACCGCCACCAGCGGCTTGCGGTCGAACGGCCACTCCGGACCCGCCCCGGCCGCCGACGCCGGCACCCCGTCGTCCCGCGCCCCGTCCGACGCCGTCCACTGCCGCAGCTCGTCCTGGAACGCCAGGTCCTCCCGCTGCAGCCGCTCGGCCTCCCGCAGCAGCACCCCCAGCTCGTCCAGCTGCCCGGCCCGTCCCACGACCGCCAGGTGCGCGCCCTCCTCGGTCGCCGCCCGCACCAGCGCCTGCCGCACCCACACCGGCACCTCCCGCGCCGTGAACGCCCGCCGGTTGCTCCGCCGGTAGGCGATCGCGCGCGCCAGCGCCACGTCGTCGGGCGTCGGGGTCACCCGCCCCCGCGCCCACACCGTCGCCAGGTGCTCCGGCACGTCCCGCCGCGGCAGCAGGTGCACCACCGGGGTCCGGCCCGCGGCGCGCAAGGCCAGCCGCACGTTCAGCACCGCCGCGCCGCACGCCAGCCGCGCCTCCCGGCCATCCGGGTCGGCTACCTTCAGAATCCGGTCCGGGTCGAGGAACACCCCGATCCGGTCACCGTCCACCTCGAACCGCCACGGCTGGCTGTTGTGCGGCGACGGCGCGCGGACCGCCGCGTCGAGTGCGACCCGCACCGGGTCCTGGGCGAACGACATCTGGGCTCCCTGCCGCGAAGGGTCCAGGATCGCTCCACTCTTCACCGCCGCGCGGCTCCCCCACGAGGGCACGGTGTCCTCACCGATGAGGCCTTTGTGCCCTATCGGCGGTGAAACTCGCCCCGCGCCACCTCGCCTTTTGACTGGTGTTCTCCCAGGTGACATGCGAGTCTGGCTGCTATGCCCGGGACCGACGACTCCGACGAGGCCCCACCCTTGTCCGGGTTACGGGAAACGTTGTCCCAGTTGCGATTGCGGGAACTGCTCCGGGAAGTGCAGGACCGCATCGAGCAGCTGGTGCAGTCGCGCGACCAGATGGACGGCCTGCTCGAGGCGATGCTCGCCGTCGCGGGCGGTCTCGAACTCGACGCCACCCTGCGCCGCATCGTGCACGCCGCCATCAACCTCGTCGACTGCCGCTACGGCGCCCTCGGCGTGCTCAACCAGGACCGCGAAGGCCTCGCCGAATTCGTCTACGAGGGCATCGACGAAGCCACCCGCCGCGAGATCGGCGACCTGCCCACCGGCCACGGCCTGCTCGGACTGCTGATCCAGCAACCGAAACCGATCCGGCTGGACGATCTTTCCCAGCACGTCGCGTCCTCCGGGTTCCCCGCGCACCACCCGCCGATGAAGACCTTCCTCGGCGTCCCGGTGCGCGTGCGCAACGAGGTGTTCGGCAACCTCTACCTCACCGAGAAGAGCAACGGCCAGCCGTTCACCGAAGACGACGAGGTCGTCGTGCAGGCGCTGGCCGCCGCGGCCGGCATCGCCGTGGAGAACGCCCGCCTCTACGAAGAAGCCCAGCTGCGGCAACGCTGGCAGGAAGCCACCAGCGAGATCCGCGCCGAACTGCTCGCCGCCGCCGACCCCACCGACGTCCTCTACCTGATCGCCAACCGCGCCCTCGCCCTCGCCGGCGCCGACTACGCCTTCATCGCCCAGCCCGACGACCCCGACCTCCCGCCCGCCGACGTCACCCACCTGACGGTCACCGTCTCGGCGGGCCTGGACTCCGACCCGCTCATCGGCCGCGAGATTCCGATCGAGGGCTCCAGCTGCGGCGCCGCCTACACCGACGCCCAGCCGCGCCGCGTGGAGAACCTCGCCTACGACCTCACCCACGAGTTCGGGCCCGCGCTGGTCCTGCCGCTGCGCGCGTCCCGCGACTACGTCTCCGGCGTGCTGGTCACCCTGCGCAAGGCGGGCCAGGACCCGTTCGACGGCACCCAGCTCCCGCTCGCCGCCGCGTTCGCCGACCAGGCCGCGCTCGCCCTGCAACTGGCCGAGGACCAGCGCTCCATCAACGAGCTCAAGGTGGTCTCCGACCGCGACCGCATCGCCCGCGACCTGCACGACCACGTCATCCAGCGGCTGTTCGCCCACGGGCTGGCCCTGCAGAGCACCCACATGCGCTCCCGCAACCCGGACATCCAACGGCGGCTGGCCGACATGATCGACGACGTGCAGAGCATCGTCGCGGAGATCCGCACCGCGATCTTCGACCTGCACGGCGGCCTGCACGGCACCACCCAGCTGCGCAAGCGCCTCAACGAGATCATCGCCGAGGTCACCGGCGACACCGGCCTGCGCACCACGGTGCGGATGTCCGGCCCGATCGGCGTCGTCGGCAGCGACCTGGCCGAACACGCCGAGGCGGTGCTCCGGGAGGCGTTGTCCAACGCGGTCCGCCACGCCCGCGCGACCACCCTGACGATCACCGTCTCCGTCGACGACGACCTCGTCATCGACGTCGTCGACAACGGCACCGGCATCCCCGGCAAGGTCGCCCGCAGCGGCCTGCACAACCTCGCCGAACGCGCCACCCAGGCCGGCGGCACGTGCTCGGTGACCGCGCTGGACGGTGGCGGCACCCGGCTGACCTGGTCCGCTCCGGTGACTTAACCGGCGAAGTAGTGCCCCTCCTCGAGATCCGCCATGAGGGCGGGGTGCACCGGCTCCCAGCCGAGCAGGCGGCGGGTGTCCACGTTGGACAACGGGTTGTCGATGCTCATCAGCGGCGCGAAAGGCCCGAAGCGTTCAGCGGCATGCTCGGCCGGGACGCTGCGCACCGGGACCCCCAGGTGGCGGCCGATCGCCTCGGCGATGTCCCGCACCCGCACGCCCTCCTCCGCCGCTGCGATCAGTTGCGCTCCCGCGGGCGCCTGCTCCACCGCCAGCCGGTAGAGGCGGGCCAGGTCCAGCGTGTGCACCGCGGGCCAGCGGTTCGCGCCGTCGCCCAGGTAGCACGAGACACTGCTCGCCCGCGCGAACTTGATCAGCGTCGGCACGAAACCGCTCCGGTCCCGCGTGCTGTGCACCACCTGTGGCACCGCCACGAGCACAGCGCGGACCCCCTGCCCGGCCAGCCCGGCGATCAGCCGCCCGGTCGCGAGCCGCGGGTTCGCCGCGAGAACCTCGTCCGCCACGGCCGGCATCCCGATCCCGACGAGGGCCTTGCCCGTGCCCGCCAGCGCCTCGCCGAACGCCCGCGCCGCAGCCAGGTCGGCCGCTGCCGCCGCGGACCAGTCCCCGGCCAGCGCCGCGGCGTTGTCGAAGGCCAGGTGGACAACCGCGTCCGCGCCGGCCGCGGCCGCACGCAGCCCGTCGGTGTCCGCCAGATCGCCCAAGCGCACCTCGGCGCCCAGCGCCTTCACCGCGGCTGCCGAGGACTCCGAACGGGCCAGGCCCACGACCTCGTGCCCGGCCTGGAGCAGTTCGGTGACGACGGCGGAACCGATGTGGCCGCCGGCACCCGTGACGAAAACCCGCATGTGGAGCCTCCCGCTGAAAGTGATGTGACTGAGTACCGTCACTGTAGCGGAAGTGACGGTACTCAGTCACATCACCTAGGCTGTGCGCATGGGCCGCTGGGAACCGAACGCGCGCATGCGCCTGGTGCGCGCCGCCATCGACCTGTTCGCCGAGCAGGGCTACGACAAGACCACCGTGGCGCAGATCGCCGAACGCGCCGGCCTCACCAAGACCACGTTCTTCCGCCACTTCCCCGACAAGCGCGAAGTGCTCTTCGCCGGACAAGAAGTGCACGCCCGGCTCCTCGCCGACGGCATCGCCGGCGCACCCGCCGGCGCCACCCCGCTGCAAGCCGTCGCCGCCGCCCTCGACGCCGTCACCGCCACCTTCGTGCCGGAACAACGCGAGTTCGGCCCCCGCCTGCACGACGTCATCGCCGCCCACAAGGAACTGCGCGAACGCGAGGTCTTCAAACGCGCCGGTCTCGGCGCGGCGATGACGGAAGCGCTCACCGCGCGCGGCGTGCCGGACCCCGCCGCGAGCCTCGCCGCCGACCTCGGCGTCCGCGCCTTCACCCGCGCGTTCGAGCGGTGGATCGAACCCGCCAACGACCAGCCGTTCCCCGAGCTCGCCCGCCAGGCCCTCGGCGAACTCCGCACCGCGGCCGCCACCCTCGCCTGAACCCGCGCCCACGGGCGCGCCAGGGTCCTTCGGCCCTTACCGGCCGCCCCTGGCTCGGCGAGGCTGGGATCATGCACGCCTGGCGAGTGTTCCGGCCCGGGCCTCCGGGCACCCGCAAGTTCGAACTCCGCAACGAACCGGTGCCCGACGTCGGTGACCGCGAACTGCTGTTGCGCGTGCTCGCGTGCGGGGTGTGCCGCACCGATCTGCACGTCGTCGAGGGGGACCTGCCGGTGCACCGCACCGGGGTGGTGCCCGGGCACGAGGTCGTCGGCGAGGTCGCGGCCCTCGGCCCGCACGTCACCGGCTTCGCGGTCGGCGACCGGGTGGGCGCGGCCTGGCTGCGCGGCACCTGCGGGGAATGCGCTTACTGCCGCCGCGGCGCGGAGAACCTCTGCCCGCGCTCCCGCTACACCGGCTGGGACGCCGACGGCGGCTACGCCCGCTTCACCACCGTCCCCGCCGCCTACGCCCACCGGCTCCCCGGCGGCTACTCGGTCACCGAGCTCGCCCCGCTGCTGTGCGCCGGCATCATCGGCTACCGCGCGCTGCGCCGGGCCGACCTGCCCCACCACGGGCGCCTCGGCGTCTACGGCTTCGGCGCCAGCGCCCACCTGGCGGCCCAGGTCGCCCTCGCCGAGGGCGCCACCGTGCACGTCCTGACCCGCAGCGCCCAGGCCCGGCAACTCGCCCTCGACCTGGGCGCGGCCTCCGCGGGCGACGCCGCCGACCCGCCGCCGGAACCGCTCGACGCGGCGATCCTGTTCGCCCCGGCCGGCGAACTCGTCCCGCCCGCGCTGGCGGCGCTGGACCGCGGCGGCACCCTCGCGATCGCCGGGATCCACCTGACCGACGTCCCGCCCCTGAACTACCAGCACCACCTGTTCCAGGAACGCACCCTGCGCAGCGTCACCGCCAACACCCGCCGCGACGCGCGGGAGTTCCTGGACTTCGCCGGCGAGCACCACCTGCGGATCGTCACCACCGCCTACAGCCTCGACCAGGCCGACCAGGCGCTCGCCGACCTGGCGGCCGACCGGGTCACCGGCGCGGCGGTGCTGGTCCCTTGACGTCCGTCAGGTGACCTTGGTCCCTTGGGATCGGGGACCTAAGCCGTGTCGCGACGGACCGGGCTTCCGTAGCCTGGGAGGGTTCCGTGTGGCGAAGGGATGGCGGAATGATCAAGGTCTTCCTCGTCGACGACCACGAGGTCGTGCGCCGCGGTGTCGCCGACCTGCTCGAGGCGGATCCGGCTTTGACAGTGGTCGGCGAAGCGTCCACCGCCGCGCAGGCGCTGTCCCGGATTCTGGCGCTGCGGCCGGACGTGGCGGTGCTGGACGTCCGCCTGCCCGACGGCAACGGCATCGAGCTGTGCCGCGAGCTGCGTTCCCGGCTGCCCGAGCTGAACGTGCTGATCCTGACCTCCTACACCGATGAGGAGGCGATGCTCAACGCGATCCTGGCCGGTGCCGGCGGGTACGTCATCAAGGACATCCAGGGGCTGCAGCTCATTTCGGCGGTGCGCGACGTCGGCAGTGGACGATCGCTGCTGGACACCCGCGCGGCCGCGACCCTGATGGCGAAGCTGCGCGCGGACGCCGTCGAGACCGGCCCGCTCGTGGCGCTGAGCGACCGCGAGCGGACGCTGCTCGGCCTCATCGGCGAAGGCCTGACCAACCGCCAGATCGCCGAGCGGATGTTCCTCGCGGAGAAGACCGTGAAGAACTACGTCTCCCGCCTGCTGACCAAGCTGGGGCTGGAACGGCGGACCCAGGCCGCCGTCCTTGCGACGAAGCTGCGGGAGGGCAGGCGGGTGACGGGTGAAGAATGAATTCGCGAAAAAGCCGCACCGTATAGGGCGTTATACACCCTTGTGCTGTTCCCGGCGCTCCCGCTCCTCGCGCTCCCGGTAGGCCTCTTCGGCGAAGTACCGCCGCATCGCCGACTCCGCCATCTCCTCCGTCGTGTGCCGGCCCGTCCGGGACGCCGCGGTCACCCGCGCCTCCCGCGCCGCCTTCCGGCTCTCCAGGTCGTTCATCGTCCACTCCTTCCCTGGCCGAGCGTCTCCCATTCGCGCGCCCACGCCGCCGCGCGGACCCGGTCGAGCGCGAGGTGCACCGCCAGCACGACGAGCGTCAGCACCAGCACCACGCCGAGCCACCCGAGCAGGCCGACGCTGAGCGCGATGGTCAGCGCGTTGAACGCCGACAGCGGCGGCGGCACCGGCTCCCCCGCCCCGTCGACCCAGATCGGCAGCCGCGCGCCCTGGTCCGTGCCCGCCGGGACGCTGACCGGGCCGCTGCGCTCGGTCCCGTCCGGCAGCCGCCACAGCGCGGGCACCTCCGCCACCTGCACCGCGGGCCCGCCGGCCACGAAGGACCCGGCGTCGGCCAGCACCACGGCCGTCACCTGGGTCCGGTCGGCCTGCTGCGCCCGCGCCAAATCGGCGTGGCGGACGTACACCTCCGACACGAGGACCCCCGCCACCGGCACGGCGACCACCGCCAGCAGGATCGCCGTCACCAGCAGGCGCGCCTCCCAGCGGTCCCACGGGCGCACCAGCGGACCGCCCGGGTGGATCAGGCGCCAGAACCGGGCGGGCCACGACTCGGGTGCGGGCGTCACCGGCCTGCCCCCGCCCGCACCGCCCCGGTTCCGCCGCACATGTCCCGAGTCCTTCCACCACCCGGCTCAAGCGTGACGTCCGCGCGGCCGGAGGTGAAGGGCCGTTGGTCCCTTGGACGCGGAACCGGCGGCGCGCGGGCAGACTGGGGTGGATGCGCGACACCGGCACCGCTCCCCCGCTGACCCGCCGCACGGCCGTCCTCGGCGCCGTCGCGGTGCTGGCCGCGGCCACGACACTGGCCAACCGCGTGCTGCCCGGCTGGGCCTACCCCCTGTGCGGGGCGGTGACCGCGGGTGTCCTCATCGGACTCGCGCGCCTGTCCGGCCGCGGGTTCGCCGAGCTCGGCCTGTCCCGGCGGCAGTGGCGCCGTTCGGCGGCCACCGGGGGCGTCGCGTGCCTGGTCGTCGCGGCCGGCTTCGGCGTCGCCCTCGCCGTGCCGGCGCTGCGGCCGCTGTTCCAGGACGGCCGCGTCGGGCAGCACCCGCCCGCCGAGCTGGTGTGGCTCGCGCTGGTGCGGATCCCGCTCGGCACCGTGCTCGTGGAAGAGGTCGCCTTCCGCGGCGTGCTGCCCGCCTTGCTGGGCGGCGGCGAACGCTGGCGGTGGCGGCCCGTCCTCGGCGCGTCCGCGTTGTTCGGGCTGTGGCACCTGCTGCCGTCGCTGGCGTTGCGCCGCAACGCGGGCGTCGACGCGGCCGTCGGCGCCCTGCCCCTGCCGGTCCTGTCGGCGCTGGCGATGCTCGGCGCCGCGGTGGCCGGTGTCGCGCTCTGCGCGCTCCGCTACGCCGGGCGCGGGGTGCTGGCCCCCGCGCTGGTGCACCTGGCGCTCAACTCGGGCGGGCTCGTGCTCGCGTGGTTCGCAGGCCGCGCCGGTTAGGGACTTCCGGCCCTTGGGCGGCGACCACGACGACGAGGACAGTGGGGCCAGTCGAACTAGGAGCGTTCATGCGGCACCCCGGCCAGTGGAAGATGGACATCGGACTGGACGAGATCGGGGGTGTGACGCGCGCGGAAGTCCGGCTCGGCGGCACCGACGGCACCCGGTTCACCGGCATCGGCCTCGTCGAGAACGGCCCGCGCGGGCTGCACCTGCCCGGCATCGCGGCGGAGCTGGCCCTCGCGCGGGCCCTGAGCGACCTCACCGAGGAACTGCTCGAGGCGGTCGCCTCGGACATCGACACCCAGTTCACCTTCCCCGGGCCGCGCGTCAACTAGCGCTGTCGAGGACGACCGCAGGCGGGGCTGCCCGCGGCGCCACGCAAGCCACTTCCGAAACACGCTTCAGCCCGGAACGTTGGCCTCCAGCTCGTCGAGCCAGGCCCGCGCGCTGGCGTCGCTCGGGGCGCGCCAGTCGCCGCGCGGGGAGAGCGAACCGCCGGAGCCGACCTTCGGCGCGTTGGGCATCGCGGAGCGCTTGAACTGGCTGGTCTGGATGAACCGCCACAGGAACTCGCGCAGCCACTTCTTGATCGTCGGCAGGTCGTAGCTGTTGCGCTCGGACTCCGGCACCAGGTCCGGCCACCGCCCGGCGTCGACATCGCCCCACGCGTGCTGCGCCAGGTAGGCGATGCGGCTGGGACGGTAGCCGAACCGCAGCAGGTAGTACAGGTGGAAGTCCTGCAGCTCGTACGGCCCGACCTTCGCCTCGGAACTCTGCGACGGCCCCGAGTCCGGCCCGTCGCCGGGCACCAGCTCCGGCGAGATCTCGGTGGCCAGAATCGACCGCAGCACCTCGTCGGCGCCCTCGCCCAGCTGCTCGGTCGCCACCTCCCACGCGATCAGGTACCGGATCAGCGTCTTGGGCACCGAGGCGTTCACGTTGTAGTGCGACATCTGGTCGCCCACCCCGTAGGTCGCCCAGCCCAGCGCCTGCTCGCTCAGGTCGCCGGTGCCGACCACGAGCGCGCCGTGGTGGTTGGCCAGCCGGAACAGGTGCGACGTCCGCTCCCCCGCCTGCACGTTCTCGAACGTCACGTCGTACACCGGCGAGCCGTCGGCGGCCGGGTGTCCCAGGTCGGCCAGCATCTGCCGCGCCGAGGGCCGGATGTCGATCTCGTGCGCGGACGTGCCCAGCGCCTTCATCAGCTTGTGCGCGTTGGTCAGCGTGTGGTTCGTGGTGGCGAACCCGGGCATCGTGTAGGCCAGCACGTTCTCCCGCGGCAGCCCGAGCTTGTCCATGCTCTGCGCGGCGATGATCAGCGCCTGCGTCGAGTCGAGCCCGCCGGACACGCCGATCACGACCTTCTCGATCCCGGTCGCCGCGAGCCGCTGCGTCAGGCCCTGCACCTGGATGTGGTGCACCTCGCGGCAGCGCTCGTTGCGGTCGGCGGTGTTCGCCGGGACGTACGGGAACCGCTGGATCTCCCGGCGCAGCCGCACCGGCCCCGGCGGCAGCTCCAGCTCGAAGTCCACGCGGCGGAAGGACTTGAGCCGCTCCCGGTGGTCGTGCGCGTTGTCGTTGAAGCTGGTCATCCGCAGCCGGTCGGCGGCCAGCCGCTCCAGGTCGACGTCGGCGGTCACCAGCTGGTTCGACTCGAACCGCTCGCCCTCGGCCAGCAGCGACCCGTTCTCCGCGATCACCGCCTGCCCGTCCCAAGCCAGGTCCGTCGTGGACTCCCCCGGCCCCGCCGCCGAGTACAGGTACGCGGCGATGTAGCGGGCCGAGTGGTTGGTGCACAGGTTGCGCCGGTAGCCGGCCTTGCCGATCACGATGTTGCTCGCCGAGAGGTTCAGCAGCACCGTGGCGCCCGCCATCGCGCCGAACCCGCTCGGCGTCACCGGCACCCAGCCGTCCTCGCAGATCTCGACGTGGAACACCAGGCCAGGCACGTTCGGCGCGGCGAACAGCAGGTCACTGCCGAACGGCACGTCCTGGCCCGCCACCAGCACCCGCTCGGACACCGCGTCCCTGGCCGCCACGAACTGGCGCTTCTCGTAGAACTCGCGGTAGCCCGGCAGGTAGCTCTTGGGCACCACGCCCAGGACCTGGCCGCGGTGCACCACGATGCCGCAGTTGAACAGCCGCCCCTCGAACCGCTGCGGCGCGCCGATCGCGAACACGCCCGGCAGGTCCGCCGACTCCTGCACGAACCGCGCCACGGCGTCGTCCACCGCGGCCTGCAGCGCGTTCTGGTGGAACAGGTCGTCGGCGGTGTAGGAGGAGAAGCCCAGCTCGGGGAACACCGTGATCGCGACCCCGTCCGCGGCCGCGCGGCGGGCCAGCGCCAGCGTGGCGTCGCAGTTGAACTCCGGATCCGCGACCCGGAGCTCCGGGACCGCGGAGGCCACCCGCACGAACCCGTGCCGGTAGAGCGAGGTGAAGTCGTGGGCCTGCGCTGATGTCACACTGTCCCCGTTTCCGCGTGCGTGCCGTGCACCGTCGAGCCTAGATCTAGACTCCGACCGTGCCCGACCCCACCACCGCCGTGCGTGATCTCGCGGACTCCCACGTCGCGCAAGCCTGCGCCGCCGACCCCCAGCTGGGCACCATGCTCGGCGTCGCGCCCGGGGAGGACCGGCTCACCGACCTCTCCCCCGCCGGCCAGCGGGAACGGGACGAGCTGGCGACCGCGACGCTGGCCCGGCTGCGCGGCCTGGAGCCCGGCGGCGACGACGAGCGCCGCTGCGCGCGGCTGCTGCGGGAGCGGCTGGAGACCGGGCTGGCGGTCAGCGCGGCAGGCGAGCACCTGCGGATGATCCGCAACATCCTCGGCCCGCTGCAGGGCCTGCGGAACACCTTCCTGATGATGCCCACGGACTCCGCGGAGGACTGGGCGGTGATCGCCCGCCGGGTCGCGCGCGTGCCGGGCGCGCTGGCCGGGTACGCCGAGTCGCTGCGCGAGGGCGTGCGGCGCGGCCTGTTCGCCGCGCCGCGGCAGGTGGAGACGGCGATCGCCCAGCTGGACGCGTGGGAGGGCTGGTTCGCCGGGTTCACCGCCGGGGCCGATGTGCTGCCGGCGTTGCGCGCCGACCTGGACCGGGCGCGCACCGCCGCGCAGGACGCCCTGACCGGGTTGCGCGGCTTCCTCGCCGCCGACTACCTGCCGCGCGCCGAGGGGACCCCCGACGGCGTCGGCGAGGAGCGCTACCTGCTGCACGCCCGCCAGTGGACCGGCGCGCACCTCGACCTCGCCGCGACCACCGAGTGGGCCTGGGCGGAGTACCGCGCCCTGGCCGCTCAGATGCGCGCGGAAGCGGGCCGCGTGCTGCCCGGCGCGCCGGTGCTGGAGGCGATGGCGTACCTGGACCGGGAGGGCCCGGTCGTCGAGGGCGCGGAGGAAGTCCGCCGCTGGCTGGCCGACCTCACGGCGCGCGCGATGGACGACCTGGACGGCAGGCACTTCGACCTGGCGCCGCCGGTACGGGTGCTGGAGACGCGGCTGGCCCCGCCCGGCAGCGCGGCCGCGCCGTACTACACGCGGCCCGCGCGGGACTTCTCCCGGCCCGGCCGCACCTGGCTGCCCACGCTCGGGCAGACCCGCTTTCCACTGTGGACGCTGATCAGCACGTGGTACCACGAGTCCGTGCCGGGCCACCACCTGCAGTTCGGCCACTGGACCACGTTGTCCGGGCGGCTGTCGCTGTTCCAGACCAGCGCCGGTTCGGTCAGCGCCACCACCGAGGGCTGGGCGCTCTACGCCGAGCGCCTGATGGACGAGCTGGGCTACCTCGACGACCCGGCGGCCCGCCTGGGCTACCTCGACTCGCAGATGATGCGGATCATCCGCGTGATCGTCGACATCGGCATGCACCTGGGGCTGCCGGTGCCGGAGGAGGCCGGGCTCGGCCCCGGCCTGCGCTGGACCGCCGAGACCGGCCGCGCGTTCTTCGGCGCTCACACCACGCGTGAGTCCGCGTTCCTGGACAGCGAGATCGTGCGGTACCTGGGCGTGCCGGGCCAGGCGATCAGCTACAAGCTCGGCGAGCGCGCCTGGCTGGCCGGGCGCGCGGCGGCCAGGGCCCGCAACCCGCGGTTCGAGCTGAAGGCCTGGCACATGGCGGCGCTGTCGGTGGGCACGCTCGGCCTGGACGACCTGGAGCCGGAGCTGGCCGCGCTCTGACGAGCGGCGCTCACCCGAACACCGGCACCTCGGCCTCGACCGGGTACTCCGCGACCCGCCCGCCGCGGATCCGGATGCCGGTGCGCCGCGCCCTGGCGACCCGGCGCCACGCGTCGAGGTCCTCGCGGGACTCCCACCGCTCGAAGGTGTTGACGCGCCCGGGGTCGAGCGGGTCGGCGGAGATGGCGAAATCGAGGCAGCCGGGGGTTTCGCGCGCCCGCCGCACCAGATCGGCGTGGGCCGCGACGTAGGTGTCGCGCTTGTCGGCCGCCACGGCCACGTGCCCGGCGATGATGATCGGCATGGGATTCTCCTGTCCGCCGGTCCTTTCCCCACCGACGAACGGGATCCTCCCCCGAGGACAGGCTGTTCAGCCGGCGAGCGGCCCGGAGTACCGGCGGCTGTGGCTGACCACGAGGCTCTTCATCTGGCTGTACTGGTCCAGCACCAGCCGGTGGGACTCCCGGCCCACCCCGGTCGCCGGGGTGCAGGCGTAGGTCGCCGCTGACGAGTAGTTGTGGTAGCAGTTGGTCCAGACCCGGCTGGCCTTGACCGCGCGCCCGACGCGGTAGGCGCGGTCGCCGTCGCGGGTCCACACCCCGGCGCCGGGCCCGTTGCGCGAGTCGTTGGCGATCGCGATCGCCTGCTCCTCGTCGGTGAACGAGGTGACCGCCAGCACCGGCCCGAACAGGTCCTCCCGGAACACGCGCATCCGGTTGTGGCCCTGCAGCACCGTCGGGGCGTAGAAGTAGCCGTCGGTGAACTCGTCGCCCACGGTCACCCGGTGCCCGCCGATCAGGACGGTCGCGCCCTCGCTCCGCCCGGTGTCCACACAGGACTCCAACCGGGCGAGCTGCTCGGGGCCGCCCCGCGGGCCGACGCGGGTGGCGGTGTCCAGCGGGTCGTCGACCACCAGCTCGGCGATCCGCTCCAGGGCCCGCCCCACGAACTCGTCGTAGACCGGCTCCTGGACCAGCGCCCGCGACGGGCAGGTGCACACCAGTCCCTCGTCGGAGGCGGACCGCACCATCGCGTCCACCGCGCGGTCGAGGAAACCGTCCTCGTCGGCCAGCACGTCGGCGAAGAACACGTTGGGCGAGCGGGCTCCCACGTCCAGCCACACCGGCACCAGGTTCGGCGCCGCGCAGGACAGGATCCGCCGCCCGGTGGCGGTTTCGCCGCTGAACACGACCTTCGCGATCCGGCGGCTGCTCGCCAGATCGCGGCCGACGCCCTCGCCCCGGCCGGTGACGATGTTGAACACGCCCGGCGGGATCACCTCGCCGATCACCTCGGCCAGCTTCAGCACCGACCACGACGCGTCCGAGGCCGGCTTGAGGACCGAGCAGTTGCCCGCGGCCAGCGCGGGCGCCAGGTTCCACGCCGCGACGAGCACCGGGAAATGCACCGGAAGGAACTGGGCGACCACGCCGAGCGGTTCCCGGAACTGATACGCCAGCACGTCGTCGTCGATTCCGGAGACGATCCCCTCCTCACCGCGCACGACGTCGGCGAAATAGCGGAAATGGTCGGCGGCGAGCGGAATGTCGACGCCAAGGGCCTCGCGAATCGGGCGCCCGGTCTCCCAGCTTTCACATACCGCCAGCATCTCGGCGTTGTCTTCGATCGCGTCCGCCGCGGCGGTGAGGATCGCGGCCCGGCGGGTGTGCGTGCACTCGCCCCAGGTGTCGCGCGCGACGTGCGCGGCGTCGAGCGCCAGCTCCAGGTCGGCGGCGCTGGAGTCGGCGGTTTCGCAGATCGTGCGCGCGGTCGCCGGGCTGATCACCGGCCGGTACCGGCCCTCGGTCGGGGCCAGCCATTTCCCCCCGATGAAATTGTCATAGCGAGGCAGCACGGGAACGGAACTGCCAGGCAACCCGGGAGGCACGTATCTCATTTCCGAAACTCCTCACCGTGCGCGACGGTCCCACCCAGCGAACGCGGTGCGCGTTGCCGGGGAAAAGGGGCGAAGGTCCCTAATCCAGTGGCGAACGGGCGATCAGCACAGGGCATTCGGAGTGGTGGATCAGCGCCTGCGCCGTGGACCCGAGCAGCATGCCGCGGAATCCGCCGCGGCCCCGGCTGCCCGCCACGAGCAGCTGCGCCCGCGCGCTCCAGTCCAGCAGCCGCGTGCGGGGCTGATCGCGCTCGGCCACGGCCCGCACGGTCACCTCCGGGTACTTGACCCGCCACGGCGCCAGCGACCGGTCCAGCACCTCGCGCTCGGCGTCCTCGCGCGGCGCCGTGCCGAAGGGGTCCCGCACGAACCCGAACGCCTCGGCCAGGTCGAAGTCGTTCCACACGTGCACGGCCACCAGTTCCACGTCCCGCGCGGCGGCTTCCTCGAAGGCCAGGCCGATCGCGGGCTCGGCAGGCGCGTACCCGTCGACGCCGACGACCACCGGCGCGTCGTCCGCGGGTTCCCCGCCCCGGACCACGGTGATCGGCGAGTGCCCGTGCACGGCCAGCGCCAGCGCGGTCGACCCGATCAGCAGGTCGCGCAGCGCGCTCCGCCCGGCCGATCCGAGCACCAGCATCCGCGCCGCGTCGGATTTCTTGACCAGCAACGGGATCGGGCCGTCCAGGCTCGCCTCGACCGTCACTGGGAGGTCCGGGTCGATCCGCCAGGCCTGCCGCCGCGCTCCGGCCAGCAGCCGCTCCGCGTGCAGCTCGTGCGCCGACAGCCAGTCCCCCGGCGGGAACGCCTCGCCGGCGAACGCGTCCGGGATCCCGAAGCCGTGCACCAGGATCAGGGGCAGAGCCATCCGCGACGCCTCGCGCGCGCCCCACCCGACGGCCCGCTGTGAACCGGGCGAGCCGTCCACGCCCACCACCACGCTGTTGCCGGCGCCTGCGAAATCCATGGTCTTCTCCCTGTCCCGGGCGGGCCGATCGCCGCACACCCAGCTTCCCGGCCCGCGGCCACGGGGCGAAGGGCACTTGGTCCTCGGTCGGCGAGGCCGAAGACCCCGCGAAAGTCCCCGCCTCAGGCGGTGGGCCTCAGGCGCTGGGCGCCACGGGCTGGCGCAGGACCGTCCGCAGCTTCTCCGGCGCGGCCCGGCGCGGGTCGCCGAGGTAGATCTCGTGGTGCAGACCGGAGTGCCGCAGCCCGTGCGCGGCGAGGTGGTCGCCGAGCCGCGCCAGCGCCGGGCCCTCGTCGTCGTACGGCCCGATGTGCAGCAGCTGGGCGCAGCGCCCCTCGTGCAGCGTGTGGAAGCGAACTCCGCCGATCGCGGGCAGCTGCTTCTTGGCGAGCGCGTCCTGCCGCGCCTGCTCCACCAGCTCCTCGCCCACCCAGGGCGGCTGGCTGATCAGCATCGTCCAGTGCCAGGCGTCCTTCTCGCGCCGGGTGAACACGCCGTAGTCGTCGGCCCACCACAGCCCTTCCAGCGGCCCCACCACGAACTCCTCGCCCCCGGCGCGGCGGACGGCGAACTTGATCGTGTAGGCCACCGCGTACAGCGCCTGGACCGCCCGCGCGTACTCCGGCGAGGTGTTCGGGTCGCCGCTGCCGTCGATCGCGATGAACCGCTGCTCGGGCACGTCGACGAACGCCCAGTCGGTGTTCTTCGGCGCGTACAGCGCCTTGAGCTCCCGTTTCGGGTCGTAGCCGGGCATCGTCAGGCGTCCCCTTCGAGTGTGGCGCGGTATTCGGTCAGCCACCGCTGCTCGGCGGCGAGCTGGTGGAGCGAGAAGCCGAAGATCGCCCGGACGAAAGCCGGCGCGTCCGATTGGGCGTCGGCGGCGCGGCGGAGGGTGCCGAGGCGTTCGTCCAGCGCGGCGGCGCGCGCGGCCAGCGCCTCGCGCAGACGCTCCGGCGGGATGAGCGGCTGGCTGGCCAGTCCGACCAGGACCGGCGGGAACACCGGCCGCAGCTCGGCGACGGCCGCCTCCGCCTCGGCCGCGCAGACCCGGCGGCCCTCCGGCGTCGGCCCGAACACCTTGCGTGCCTTGGCCCGTCCGGTGCCCGCGCTCGCGACCTCGGTGATCAGCCCGCGGTCACGCAGACGCCCCAGCAGGTAGTAGATCGAGCTGAACCCGATCTCGGTCCACTCCCGCATGCCGCGGGCGGTGATGACCTCGTCCAGCTCGTAGCCGTGCCGGGGCCGCTCGACGAGCAGGCCGAGCAGTGTCAGCTCGGCCGGGGTCAGTGCGGGCATGCGGTTACTCTAGCACTAGAACAACTACTCCACGGTGACGCTCTTGGCGAGGTTGCGTGGCTTGTCGATGTCCCGGCCGAGCTTGCGCGCGGTGTGGTAGGCCAGCAGCTGGAGCGGAATCGTGAGCAGGACCGGGTCCAGCTCCGGGCCGGCGGAGGGGATCCGGACCACGTCGTCGGCGCCGGGCACCGCCAGTCCGGTCGTGGTGACCGCGACGACCGGGCCGCCGCGCGCCTTCACCTGCTCGATCGTGCCGAGGTTCTTCGCGGCCAGCTCGTCGTCCGGGATCAGCACCACGCTCGGCATCGCGGGGTCCACCAGCGCCAGCGGGCCGTGCTTGAGCTCCGAGGCCTGGTAGGCCTCCGCGTGCACGTAGGAGATCTCCTTCAGCTTCTGGGCGCCCTCCCGCGCCACCGGCCAGCCGCGCACCCGGCCCAGGAAGAACACGTGCTCGGCGTCGGCGAACCGGCCGGCCAGCGACGCGATCCGGTCGGACTCCGCGAGCACTTCCCCGATCCGCTCCGGCAGCTCCGCCAGCGCCCCCGCGATCCGCCTGCCCTCGGCCAGCGAGAGGTCGCGGACCCGCCCCAGCGTGAGGGCGAGCAGCGCGAACGCCACGGCCATGTTCGTGAACGCCTTCGTCGAGGCCACCGAGATCTCCGGCCCGGCGTGCAGGAACACGCCGCTGTCGCACTCGCGCGCGATCGCCGAGCCCACGACGTTGACCGCGCCGACCACCCGTCCGCCCTTGCGCTGCAGCTCCTCCACCGTGGCGAGGGTGTCGGCGGTCTCGCCGGACTGGCTCACCGCGACGTAGAGGCAGTCCGGGTCCACCACCGGGTTGCGGTAGCGGAACTCGGCGGCCGGTTCCGCGTCGGCGGGCACCCGCGCCAGCTCCTCGACGAGCCCAGCGCCCACCTGCCCCGCGTAGTAGGCCGATCCGCAGCCGAGGAACTTGACCCGCCGGATGCCGCGCAGCTCGCGGGCGGTGAACCGGAGGCCGTCCAGACGCGCGGTGCCCAGCCGCTCGTCGAGCCGGCCGCGCAGCACCCGCTGCGCCGCCTCGGGCTGCTCCGCGATCTCCTTCGCCATGTAGTCCGGGAACCCACCCAGCTCGTAGTCCCCCGGCACCTCCTCCACGACCGTGGGCTGCCGGTCGGCGCCGCTGCTGGTCTCGAACCCGTCCGCGCGGATCGTGGCCAGCTCGCCGTCCTCGAGGTAGACGACCTGCTGGGTGTGCCGGACCAGCGCGGCCAGGTCGGAGGCCACGTACATCTCGTGGTCGCCGAGCCCGAGCACGAGCGGGCTGCCGTGCCGGGCGGCGACCAGCACGTCCGGGCGCTCGGCGTCGAGCACGAGGAGCCCGTAGGTGCCCTCGACGTCGGCCAGCGCCGTGCGCACCGCTTCGGTGAGCGTGCCGCCGCGTTCGGCCGCGGCGGCGATCAGGTGGGCGAGGACCTCGCTGTCGGTGTCGGACACCAGCCGCACCCCGGAGGCGCTCAGCGCGGTGCGCAACGCGGTCGCGTTCTCGATGATCCCGTTGTGCACCACCGCGATCCGCCGTCCGGCGTCGGTGTGCGGGTGGGCGTTCGTCGCGGTCGCGGGGCCGTGCGTGGCCCACCGGGTGTGCGCGATGCCGGTGGTGCTGCCGGCCAGGTTCGCGGTGAGCCGGGTCAGCTCCGCCACGCGCACGGCCGCCTTGCGCACCAGCAGCCTGCCGTCCCTGGCGAGCGCGACGCCTGCCGAGTCGTAGCCGCGGTATTCCAGCCGCCGCAGGCCTTCCAGCAGGATCGGCAACGCGGGCCGACGGCCCAGGTAACCCACGATTCCGCACATGGCGCGCCTTCCCTTCCGCGGCCGGGATGCTGTCGAAGTCGCCCGTCCGGCGACCGCCGTTACCGGGGTTCCCGCGGCGGGCGCGTCGTGCCCGGGTCCGTTTTCCGCTGCGGCAGGATGGCGGCATGAGCGACGAGGACTTGTTCGGCGCGGTCGGGCCGCGGCTGCGGGCGCTGCGCAAGCAGCGGCGCGTCACGCTGGCGCAGCTGGCCGAGGCGACCGGGATCTCGGTGAGCACGCTGTCGCGGCTGGAGTCCGGCGGGCGGAAGCCGACGCTGGAGCTGCTGCTGCCGCTGGCCCGCGTCCACCAGGTCACCCTCGACGAGCTGGTCGGCGCGCCGGAGACCGGGGATCCGCGGGTGCACGCCAAGCCGGTCGTGCGGTTCGGCGTGACGATCGTGCCGCTGACCCGGCGGCCGGGCGGGCTGCAGGCGTTCAAGATGATCTACCCGCCCGGGAAGCCCTCGCGCGAGCCCGAGCAGAAGGTGCACGAGGGCTACGAGTGGATGTACGTGCTCTCCGGGCGGCTGCGGCTCGTCCTCGGCGACCACGACGTGATCCTGACGCCCGGCGAGGCCGCGGAGTTCGACACCCGCACGCCGCACTGGTTCGGCAACCCCGGCCCGGAGCCTGCCGAGATCCTCAGCCTGTTCGGCCCGCAGGGGGAACGGCTGCACGTCCGGGCACGACCGAAAGGCGAGTCATGAGCGGCTTCGACGCCGGCGCGATCCGGGTGATCGCGTGCGACATCTTCGGCACCACCGTCGACTGGTACAGCAGCGTGCGCGACCAGGTCGCGCCGGTCTTCGCCGAGGCCGGGATCGACGTGGACGCGGGCGAGTTCACCTCCGCGTGGCGGGACAGGTACCTGCCCTCGATGCGCCGCGTGCAGGACGGCTCACGGGAGTGGGCCGTCCTGGACACGCTGCACCGCGAGTCGCTGGACGCGCTGCTCGACGAGCACGGCGTGTCCCTCGGCGAAGACGCCCGGCGCCGGCTGGTGCGCGCCTGGCACCGGCTGCCCGCGTGGCCGGACGCCGCGGCGGG